>JAAYRN010000056.1 GCA_012518765.1 Bacteroidales bacterium | reverse complement strand
TAGTAATATTTTATATTTTTGCAAAGAACATTATGATCATGAAACAAAAAGTAATCACTTCGTGGCGTGGCAATATGCAGTTTGAATCTGCAATAGACCGCTATCATTTAAAATTAGAACCGCCTAAGACAGACGGTACACAAAGCGAAACACCAAATCCTAAAGTATTAATGTTGAGCTCATTAGCTGGATGTACAGGCATGGATATTATTTCTATTTTAAACAAAATGAGGGTTGAATTAGATGAATTTAATATTCATGTTGAAGCTACATTGACGGACGAACATCCTAAATATTATAATGAGTTTCACATAATATATGAATTTAAAGCCAAGGAACCACAAGCGGATAAGTATGAAAAAGCAGTAGAACTTTCTCAAGAAAAATACTGCGGAGTAGCTTTTATGTACCGACATTTTGCCAAATTAACTCACGAAATTAAAATCATCCAAAGCAAATGAAAATACTTTTGATTGTAGTTCTAATTTTGGCAGGAGCTGCATTTTATCTGATTTATCAATTCAAGCGTATTAAAAATATGCCCGTAGCAGACGACAATAAATACGTGAAAACCCTCAATGATGTAAATTTTAAAAATCAAGTGTCAAAGGGAGTTGTATTGGTCGATTTTTGGGCTGCATGGTGTATGCCGTGCAAAATAATAACGCCTATCATTAACGAAATAGCAGAAGAATTTAAGGAAAAAGCTCTTATTGGAAAGTTAAATGTAGATGAAAATCAGAAAACAGCACAGACTTTTGGCATACGGAGCATACCCACATTGGTAGTATTTAAAAATGGAAAAGAAGTTGAAAGAATTACGGGTGTAAAAAATAAAGCAGCATTGGCGAAAACTTTAAATAAACACCTATAAACTTATGATGGAAGATTTACAAAACTATTCGGGCTATCAGGAGTTTAACCTAACACAACCAATGATTTATATCCTTATTTTATTGGCAATATGGGATTTGGTTTGGAAGTTAATTGCCATGTGGAAAGCAGGCAGAAACAATCAGTTAGCATGGTACATAGCTATAGCTGTTTTAAACACAGTAGGCATATTACCCATTGTGTATCTATTGATAAACAGAAACAAAACGAATATAAAATCAAAAGAAACCGATGCTTATATTCAACATGCAGACCGCAAGTAGCATATATTTGTTCCAATTAAAAAATAGGATGTTAGATTGAAAACAGCTTTGACTATTGAATATTTAGCCGAAGAAATAGGTGTTTCTACCGCCACCGTACGCAATTGGATAAAAACTGGCTTTTTAATACAGTGTGCAAATGGACATATTAGCCAAGAATCCTTTGACGATTTTATGAAAAATGTGGCTGGTAAAGAGAAATTAACATCAAGAGCAAACAAATCATTGAAAGATAAACACGACAGTGAAAAATTAAAATCAAAACTCAATTCACTGTTTAATAGTCATTCAGGAGAATCCTTAGGAAGTGCATACGAGAATTTACTGTCAAATGCTTATCGCAACCAAGAGGGAATTTATTACACTCCATCGTGGATAGTGAGCGATATGCTTAAAGATGTTGAAATTCAGCCAAATTCTACTTTTTTAGACCCTTGTTGTGGGTCGGGTAATTTTATAATAAAAGCCCTTAAACTTGGAATAAAACCCGAAAATATTTATGGTTTTGATACAGACGAAAATGCAATATTAATAACAACCAATCGGGTGAAAAAAGAATTTGGAATCGAATTGCCACAGCTCAAACAGGGTGATTTTTTGATGGAATCTCACAAACTAAAACAAAATAAACTGTCGTTTGATTTGATTTTTACCAATCCTCCGTGGGGTAATAAAAAGATTTCAACAGAAAAGAAAAAAAAATCTACTATTTATAACAGTGGCAATAGTTTAGATACAACTTCTTTGTTTTTGGCTGCCAGTTTACACATACTCAAACAAGGGGGAATATTGGGTTTTTTGATGCAAGAAGCCTTTTTTAATATCGGAACATTTGAAGACATCAGAAGTAGGGTTTTACGTAAAGAAATACTGCATTTGATTGATTATGGAAAAGCCTTTAAAGGCTTGATTACAGGAGCACAAGCCATTGTTTTGAAAAATCAAAAACCGACACCTACATTTAAAATTCGTTGTAGTTATCAATATAAAAAGTACGAACGAAGTTTGAAATCATTTGAAAATAATCCTAAGAAAATATTGAATTTTTGGGCAAATGAACAAGACGCTAAAGTAATTGAAAAACTATTTTCACACAAACACATTACCTTAGATGGAAGAGCCAAATGGGCATTGGGAATAGTAACAGGAAACAATCAAAAGTTTTGTAAATCAGAACCTACTAAAGGCTATTTACCCATTTACAAGGGCTCAGATATTACAAAAAATGGATTGAAAGAAACCACAACATTTATAACTAAAGAGTTTACAAAGCTACAACAGTGTGCTCCCTTAGAAATGTATCAAGCCAAAGAAAAATTGATTTATAAGTTTATTTCGTCCAAGCTATGTTTTTATTACGACAACCAACAAAAATTA
>JAAYRN010000055.1 GCA_012518765.1 Bacteroidales bacterium | reverse complement strand
TTTTTGGGCGAGTAACAATAACTTGAAATATGTAAATATAAACGATAACATTGAACATATCAACTGTGTAAAAAAACCAATTAACTCACTTTCAAACAGAAAGATTTCACAATTTAAAAGTTTTAGACTTAGATACTAACCACTTAACCTCTTTAGAAATAAGCAACAAACCTTCTTTGCAACTTATAAAGGTAGCTAACAACAACTTGCAATATATAAAATTGGATAGTCTTCCAGCTGTAAAAAGTATCTATGTACAAAACAATTCATTAAGCAGTTTAAATATTCAAAACATCCAATGTGATACAAATTTATATTGGATTGAATGCTATGGAAACCCCATGGGAGCATGTGCCTTAGATTCATTGTTCACATCACTGCCAAAGAGAGGTGAATTTTACTTTGACCGTATTGGATATATCTACATAGCAAACGATAGCATTGAATGCTTAGGCTCGCCTACCTGTCACAGCAGTATAGCTACTGCACGTGATTGGAGAGTACGTAATAGAAAAGACGGTTCGCCATACGTAGGCGATGGAAGTGGTTGCTGCAGCCATATCATGGCTACTGAACTACAAGCAAGCAACATCACCACTTATACGGCACAACTTTCATGGATTGATTCTAGTTTTCATTCTGTTTGGGAGGTTTCACTGCAAAAGGAAAACTCACCTGCGGTAATCAAAACAATGCTTAGCACGCATAGTGTTTTGAGTGGATTAAGTCCGCAAACCACCTACCATGTGTCGCTCAAACCTGTTTGTGCAGATGGCGGTACTTGGAGCGATACCATTTCGTTTACAACCTTACACGATGTAGGTATTGAAAAAATAACAACCCCTACCTTAGATACTTGCCACCCCGCCAATCAACCACTCGCTATACAAGTGGTGTTAAGCAACATAAGCCAAGCCGAAATTTCCAATTTGCCAATTTATGCAGTCGTTGACAGTGCTGGACAAACCGTTGATTATATACAAGATAATGTTTCATCTCTGCCCGTTGGAACATCTGTCCCCTTTACGTTCAACACCTCCTACATAGTGCCTTACATGGCAAAAAACAACAACACATACCAAGTAAAGGTGTACATAGATGCTCAAACAGGAGATAACAATCAAAACAACGACACCCTACGTTCTTCGGCATGCGTTGATTATGTAAGTATCAAAGAAGTTGAGGCAAACGCACACAACATCATTTTTTCGCCCAATCCAGTTAATGACTGGGTAGAAATACAAATAGATGGAGAAGTTTTAAGCAACGGAAAAATAGAAATTTATAGTTTACAAGGGAAATTATTACACTCACAACAGATTGTAAACAAAACAACTTCTATAAATATGTCGTCTTATGCCCAAGGTATGTATTTCTTTAAAATACTAAACAACCAACAGCATATCAAAACAGAAAAAGTCGTAAAAAAATAACTTAAATAACTACTCTTGTTATTGATACGCAACGAGAGTTAGTTTTTACGCATTGGTATTTCTTACAGAAAACTATCAAAAAGATTAAAATAGGTATACTTTTTTTCTTTGAACTACGTTTTGTTTACCAAATACATAAAAATGCCAAAAAAACTTTTATTCATATCCATAATTGGTTTAATCTCTTTTTTTTCATGTAAAAAGAAGGATTTTAGCCTAAACAGCGAGTACGAAGACGTTACCATTGTAT
>JAAYRN010000054.1 GCA_012518765.1 Bacteroidales bacterium | reverse complement strand
AATTTGAAAGATATATAAAAATTAAAGGCTACGAAAAAGAGATTAAAATATTAGTAGCCTTTTCGGGCAAAGTAGTTGATGACAATGCTCCCGATGGTGTTTCAGAACCTGAAATGACTGGTTATGGCGAAAAAGAATTACCTAAAATTTTTGAAAAAGACGAGTATAAAATTTTAATCGTTGCAGATAAATACCAAACAGGTTTTGACCAACCTTTATTACACACTATGTATGTTGACAAAAAACTATCGGGAGTTAAAGCAGTACAAACACTTTCGAGACTCAATAGAATGCGTCCCGGTAAAGAAGATACCTTTGTTTTAGATTTTGCTAATGATAGACAAACTATTTTAGATTCATTTCAACCTTATTACGAAGTAACTACCACAATTGAAGAAACCGACATTAATCATTTATATGATTTAAAAAATAACTTAGATAAATTTCAAGTTTATTGGAATCAAGAAATTGAAGCCTTTGCCAATGTATACTTTAATCCAAAAACAAAATTAAACAATCCAAAACAACAAAAATATCTGTATTCATTTACAGACCCAGCAGTAGAAAGATATAAAGCAATTGAAGAAGAAGAAAAACAAGATGATTTTAAAAAAGGATTACGTTCTTGGACAAATTTATATGCATTTCTTTCGCAAATCATGCCTTTTATAGATTCAGAGTTTGAAAAATTTTATGCTTATGCTAAGCTTTTACAAACCAGATTGCCAAAACGAGAATTATCGGAATCATTGCATTTAGACGATGAAATAGCTTTAGAATACTATCGATTACAAAAAATAAAAGAAGGTAGTATTGAATTAGAAAAAGGAGAAGAAGGTGAATTAAGTGGAACAACAGAAGCTGGATTGAAGAGAGGAAGCGATGAAAAAGTTTTGCTTTCCGAAATAATAGACATGCTGAACGAACGTTTCGGAACTGAATTTGAAGAAGCAGATAAATTGTTTTTTGACCAAATAGAAGCTGAATTATTAGAAGATGAAATTCTTCAAACACAAGCAAGAGTCAATAAAATAGATACCTTCAAATTTGTATTTAATGATAAGTTTATTGATAAGCTCATTGGAAGAATGGATCAAAATCAAGAAATTTTTGAAAAAATACTTGAAGATAAAGCATTTGGAGATTTGGTAAAAGATCTAATTATGAGAAAAGTATATGCAAGACTAAACAAATAAAAGAACTTGAAAGCAAACATCATACAATCACACTGTTATATGCAGCCAAAGACACAGAACATAATCATGCTAAGGTTTTGGAAGCAGTATTGAAAGAATAATTATTGAATACAACAAGAATGCAGAGAAAAAAAATACCCTTACATTGGCAAATTCTTATAGGAATGGCACTTGGTGTGCTATTTGGTTTTTTGATGAGCGGATTTTCTTTTGGAAAATTATTTATAATCAACTGGATAGCTCCATTTGGAACCATATTTATTCGCCTGCTCAAGCTAATTGCTATCCCACTTATTTTTGTGTCGTTGGTAAAAGGGATTGCCGATTTACAAGATATTTCTAAATTTAAAAACATTGGCTTAAGAACCATTATACTGTATATATCCACCACTGTTATTGCTATTAGTATAGGATTAATCTATGTAAACACATTAAAACCAGGTGTTGGCATACCGGAAGAAACCATTCAACAACTCACCTCGGCATACGCTCACGACGATGCCATCGCTTCCAATATATCAGAAGCTGGAAAACAAACATCTCAAGGACCTCTTAGTTTTTTGGTCGATATTGTCCCCGACAATATTTTTGCTGCCATGAGTAATAACTCCCTGATGCTTCAAATGATTTTCTTTTCTATTTTATTTGGTATCAGTATATTACTTATCCCCACCAAACAAGCAAAGCCAACAGAAAGGCTCATTTCATCGCTCAATACCATTGTGTTAAAAATAGTAGATATTATTATGAAAATAGCTCCCTTTGCCGTGTTTGCACTACTTTCACAAATTATTGTCAGCACCAACGATGTAGAAATTTTACAAAAACTACTCTTTTATGGGCTTACTGTATTATTGGGGCTTTTTACCATGATACTTTTCTATTTATTAATAGTTTATCTATTTACTAAAAAATCACCCATTTGGTTTTTACGGGGTATTATACCAGCACAATTACTCGGATTCTCAACCAGTTCCAGTGCAGCCACCCTACCCGTAACTATGGAATGTGTACATAAAAATCTAAAAATCGACAATGAAATTTCCAGTTTTGTATTGCCCATAGGTGCTACCATTAATATGGATGGAACCAGTCTTTATCAAGCAGTTGCAGCTGTATTTATCGCACAAGCCCTTCATATTCCCTTGGATTTTACAGCCCAACTCACCATTGTGCTTACAGCGTTGTTGGCTTCTATAGGTTCTGCCGCTGTACCCGGTGCGGGTATGGTTATGTTAGTTATTGTATTGGAATCCATTGGTATTCCTGCTGAAAAATTAGCCATTGGTTTGGCTCTTATTTTTGCTATCGATCGTCCGTTAGATATGTGCCGTACCGTAGTCAATCTTACGGGCGACTCTATGGTTTCGGTATTGGTAGCTAAATCAATGGGAAAATTGAAAAAATAAAAGAAATAAGATT
>JAAYRN010000053.1 GCA_012518765.1 Bacteroidales bacterium | reverse complement strand
GAGCCAATGAACTGTACAAAGCTGGTGTTATGTGTCCGTTTGATAAGAAAAACATATCTTGGTTTTTCCCATCCAATCTAAATTGATTGGGTTTGCGATTCATAATTTCTGCAAACAATGCAGTCATATAATCAATACAACCAAGCGAACCGCCTATGTGCCCGGATTGAACTTCGTAAACCATGCGTAAAATATCTCGTCTTGATTGAGTTGCTTGCTTTTCTAATTCTGTAATTCTTTCTTTACTAAACATATTTACCTTTAAATTTATGATTAGCAAAGATAAAGATTATTTCAATATAAATAAGTGTTTTTTTATTGTTTTTTTTACATACATTTTTATTAAAAATGAAACAAATGAATGTACTTAGAGCAAATTCATGAGAAAATGACGGATAATAATTGAATTTAAAACAAAATCAATTATATCTATAATATGAAATAAAATAAATTACATATAAAAATGAATATTATGGATGAAGGTATAAAAAAATAATGTAATTTTGCTTCAGGTTTACAAAAGGTTATTATCCGTATGGTTTTAAGACCTTAATTTTGTAGTAATCTAAAATAATTTAAATTAAAAAAATATGAGTAAAAGCATTAAAAACACACAGACAGAAAAAAACTTACTTGCAGCTTTTGCAGGCGAATCACAAGCAAAAAATAGATATACTTTTTTTGCTAAGGTAGCTAAAAAAGAAGGCTATGAACAAATAGCGGCTATCTTTGCTGAAACCGCAGCTCAAGAAGAACAGCATGCTAAACAATTTTTTAAATTTTTAGAAGGAGGAATGGTCGAAATTACAGCTATGTATCCCGCAGGAATTATAGGAACTACAGTTGAAAATTTATTAGCTGCTGCCGATGGCGAAAAAGAAGAATGGGAAGAGCTATATCCCGCCTTTGCCGATGTTGCCGATAAAGAAGGTTTTCCGAAAATAGCTGCCAAATTTAGACTTATAGCCAAGGCAGAAGTAATGCACGAAGAGCGATACCGTAGGTTATTAGAGAATATTGAAGTTAAAAGAGTATTCGAAAGAACAGAACCCGTACGCTGGGTGTGTCGTAACTGCGGCTATGTTCATGAAGGAGTTAAGGCTTTGAATTTGTGTCCTTCATGTGATCATCCCCTGGCTTATTTTGAACTTAAAGCAGAAAATTACTAAAGCTAACCAAATGATTTTTGATAAAAAACTATAAAATAGCTTTTGGTATTGATAAACTTGTTATTTTTGCACGTTAGTATAAATTAAAACTTTAAATAATAAAAAAAATGGCATATAAAATAGATCCAGAATTATGTACAGCATGTGGAACATGTATAAGTGAATGTCCAGTAGAAGCAATCTCCGAAGGAGATGTGTATACTATTGACCCTGATGAATGCATCGATTGCGGTGCTTGTGCTGACGTTTGTCCAGTAGAAGCAATTCATCCAGAATAATAAAAACTTATTAAAAACACAAAAAGAGGTGGATAATTCTACCTCTTTTTTTGTATACATATCACACGGATTATAGCTTTACATTAAATAT
This sequence comes from Bacteroidales bacterium, assembly GCA_012518765.1. Taxonomy (GTDB): domain Bacteria; phylum Bacteroidota; class Bacteroidia; order Bacteroidales; family WCHB1-69; genus UBA5266. The sequence continues at coordinate 7,410 of JAAYRN010000053.1, read as the reverse complement.
AAAAAAGATGAGTAAAAAGAGAAATTAGTATTGTTTTTTTTTGTATTTTCGTAGATGCAATAATGATATTCTATACAATTGTAAATTAAGAATTTAGTATAAACATGCAAACGAGAGAAAGAGTTGTTCCGGTAAATATTGAAAAACAAATGAAGGCGGCTTACATTGATTATTCAATGTCAGTAATTGTATCCAGAGCATTGCCGGATGTAAGAGATGGATTTAAACCTGTACATAGACGCATTATGTACGCTATGTGGGATACTCGAATTTTATCAACGGGTCCTACTAAAAAATCAGCAAGAATAGTAGGAGAGGTATTGGGAAAATACCATCCTCACGGAGATACTGCTGTTTACGATGCCATGGTACGTATGGCTCAAGATTGGTCGTTACGTTACCCTTTGGTTGATGGACAAGGGAATTTTGGTTCTATAGATGGAGATGGACCTGCAGCCATGCGTTATACCGAAGCACGTATGAAAAAAATAGCAGAGGAAATGCTAATAGATATAGATAAGGAAACTGTTGATTTTCAGTTAAATTTTGACGATTCTATTGAAGAGCCTACGGTATTACCTGCTAAAATACCTAATTTATTATTAAACGGATCTTCAGGGATAGCAGTCGGAATGGCTACCAACATGGCTCCTCACAACTTATCCGAAGTAGTAGATGGAACAATAGCATACATTGATAATAAGGAAATTACAATAGATGAATTGATGACATTTATCAAAGCTCCTGATTTTCCAACAGGATGTACCATTTATGGTTACGATGGTGTGCGTGATGCTTTTCATACAGGCAGAGGACGCATTGTGATGCGTGGAGACATCATAACCGAAACAGAAGAACATTCGCACGGAAGAGAAAGAATAATTATAAAAAACATACCCTATCAGGTAACTAAATCCGATTTAGTTCGCAAAATAGCAGATTTAGTCAAAGATGGAAGAATAGATGGAATAGCTGAAATACGCGACGAATCGAAAAAAGATATACGCATAGTATTAGAATTGAAACGAGATGCAGTTACCAATGTGGTAATAAATAAACTATATCAATTCTCGTCTTTACAAACCTCATTTAGTGTAAATAATGTGGCTTTGGTAAAAGGACGCCCCATGACTTTAAATCTCAAAGATTTAATACATTATTTTGTAGAACATCGCCACGAAGTCATCGTACGCCGCTCACAATACGACCTACGAAAAGCCCAAGAAAGAGCCCACATTTTAGAGGGTTTACTGAAAGCATTAGATATAATTGATGAGATTATAAACCTGATAAGATCTTCTAAAACAGTAGAAGAGGCACGTAATGGCTTGGTGGAAAAATGGGGTTTTTCCGAGCTACAAGCTACAGCAATTGTTGAAATGCGATTACGACAATTAGTTGGTTTAGAGAGAGAAAAATTACAAAAGGAATACGACGAATTACAAGAACGCATCGATTATTTAACTCGTTTATTGGCAAGCGAAGAAATGAGAATGCAAGTAATTAAAGATGAATTACTTGAAATAAAAGAAAAATACGGAGACGAAGCCCGAAGCAACATCGAATACACAGCAAGCGACTTTAGAATAGAAGATACCATTTCGGATGACGATGTGGTAATTACTATATCTCATTTGGGTTATATCAAACGCACAAGTTTGAGTGAATACAAAGTGCAACACAGAGGAGGAAAAGGCTCTCGAGGCTCAGATGCACGCGACACAGACTTTATTGAACACTTATATACAGCCACAAATCATAATTACTTACTATTCTTTACAGAAAAAGGAAAATGCTTTTGGATGAGAGTATTTGAGGTTCCCGAAGGTTCTAAAACCTCCAAAGGACGAGCAATTCAAAATTTAATCCAGATAGAACCAGACGATAAAGTAAAGGCTGTTATTAATGTTAAAAACCTTTCGGACGAAGACTATATAAACAATAACTACATTATACTTGGGACAGAAAAAGGAGTTATAAAGAAAACATCCTTAGAAGCCTATTCACGTCCACGCCAAAATGGAATTAATGCAATCACTGTTCGCGAAGGCGACCAGCTATTAGAAGCTAAACTAACAGACGGAGAGTCGAATATATTAATGGCACTGTACTCAGGAAAAGCAATACGGTTCCACGAACAAAGAGTTCGTCCTATGGGTCGAAATGCTTCCGGAGTAAGAGGAATTACACTGGCAGACGAAGAGGATAGGGTCATTGGTATGATTTGTGTAAACCAAAACGAAGAACAAGTAGACGATATTTTGGTTGTATCTGAAAATGGATATGGAAAACGTTCCTCTTTAGATGATTATCGAAAAACTAACAGAGGAGGGAAAGGAGTAAAAACAATAAATATCACAGATAAAACAGGAAACTTAATAGCCATTAAAAACGTAAATGATAGTGAAGATTTAATGATAATTAATCGTAGTGGAATAGCTATTAGGATGAAAGTGTGCGATATAAGAGTAGTGGGAAGAGCAACTCAAGGAGTAAAGCTAATAGATTTAAAAGAAAATGATACCATTGCCGCCGTTACGCAAGTCCCTTCCGAAGACAGTGATTCAGACGAAGAAAATGGAAACATAGAAGAAACTGTTACAGAAGATACAGTAGAAAACAATAATGAAGAATAATTTTAAAATATAATTTATAAAAATAAAATCATCATGAAAAAATTTGTTTTTATCATACAGTTAATATTAATACTAAGCATGAGTTTTGGACAAAGGAAAGAAGTAAACAACGCTTACAACCACTATTCCAATCAATATTGGGATAGGGCAAAAATGGCTATTGACAAAGCTATTACACACGATGAAACAAAAAATGACGCCAAAACATGGCTCTATCGTGGTAATATTTACTTACAATTAGGTTATGCTAAATTAGACCCTAATATGAAAAGATACCATGGATTATGTGATAATTGTGGCGAAATAGCTTACGACGCTTATAGAAAAGCATTTGAGTTAGACCCTAACATTGAAATACCCAGTATGGGAATTTCAAAACCGGCAACAGGAATGACATACTGTACTGATTTGCTGTATAACGATGCTGTTGAACAGTTAAAGACAAACAACTTTGAAAAGGCCCTTGTCTATGCCGAAAAATGTTATAGAAGTAATACTTCCAGCGAATCAGCTAATTATATATATGCACTATCGGCAGAGTATATGGATAAAAAAGATATAGCCAAAGAACGATACCGTGCTATGATTTTCAAAAAACAACCAACACTGCTCATAGACCCTTATGTCCGTTTAGCATCTATTTACAGAGATGGAGAGGATACGACCAATGCTTTAAAAGTAATTACAGCTTTACCCGGAAACGATACTATTTCAAATATTGATTATGTAATAAATAAGGCAGTTATTTTATCCTGGGCAGGAAAAACAGACGAAGCAACCGCTACTATGGATGCTGCCTTGGCAAAAGACCCAGATAATTTCTTGTTATTATATGGATTAGGTACCGTTTTTAGCGATCAGAAAAAATACGAAGAAGCGGAAAGATACTTGCTTAAAGCGTATGAATTAAAACCCGACGACATAAACGTAGTATATAACTTAGGAAACAGCCATTATAATCATTACGCAGAAATATTTAACAGTTTGGATGATATAGAAGATAATGATGAATACAACAAGGCAAAAGACGAAAGTCAAGTGTTGTTAAGAAAAGCACTTCCTTTCTTAGAAAAAGCTAAAGAATTAGACCCAACAGATAGAAACACACTTATTATGCTGAAAACTATTTATCCTCGATTGGAAGCTAAAGAAGATGAAATTGAAGAATTTAAAACTAAGCTACAAGAGGTAAATGAGTTATTTGAAAAAGTAAATTAGTATTGAAAAACTAATTTACTTGTAATTGTTTCAAATACATTTGAATGGTATTTTCTAATCCATAATACAATGCATCACAGATTAATGCATGACCGATAGATACTTCTTTTAAATGAGGTATCTGCTGATTGAAGTAGGCTAAATTATCCAAACTCAAGTCGTGTCCAGCATTCAGTTCCAATCCAACTTCCTTGGCTTTGTGTGCAGCTGCTATGAAATTTTGAATAGCCAATTCTCGGTTTTGAGCATATTGCTTGGCATAGGGTTCGGTGTAAAGCTCAATGCGTTTAGTGCCACAAGCCACGGCATTTTCAACCATACGAGTATCTGCATTTACAAAAATAGATGTACGTATACCAGCCTTATTAAAAACACCAATAACCTCGGTTAGGAACGAAACATGTTGTATGGTATCCCAGCCTGCATTGGATGTAATGGCATCGGGTGGGTCTGGTACCAACGTTACCTGATGGGGCTTGACTCTTAATACCAAATCAATGAATTTTTCAGAAGGGTAGCCTTCGATATTAAATTCAGTAGTAACAATGGATTTTAAATCTATAACATCCTGGTAACGAATATGGCGTTCATCGGGGCGAGGATGAACTGTTATTCCTTGAGCACCAAATCTTTCACAATCTTTGGCTACCTGTATTACATCGGGCATGTTTTCGCCTCGCGAATTACGTAAGGTGGCTATTTTATTGATATTTACACTTAATTTACAAAAGTTATTCATAGTTAAAACGATTTTATTCAAATAAAAATGATAAATGAAACACCTTAGACCTCAAATAATCTATACTATTGGTGTATACATTGTCTTCTTTTTTTAAAAGATTGAGCATTCCGTAAGACATTTTAAATTCAATAGCAAATTTAAATAAATTCATATACATATCAATACCCGCACCAGCTTGTGCTTGAACATCGCTACGGAGTAGTTTTAGCTTTACCACATCCGTACTCAAAGAGTTCTTTTTTGCCTGTGAGGCAAGGTCTATGCTGTATTGAGGTCCTGCAATGACATAAAAACGCATATTTTGCATACGTATGGATTTGAATTTAATCAATATGGGAATGTCAAGATTAACAGATTCTATTTTTTTATTAACCTGATACAAAGTGCTATTGTTGTATTTAATGTTGTATGTAATAATCCTGTCTATCAATGAAATTTCAGGAATGATACGAAGATTGAAATGCTCGCCTAAATGAAAGTCAGAGATAATACCTATATTAAAACCACTCATGGGGGTGGTTTCTACTATCATGAGAGAATCGAAGGGATTTAAGTTTGTCATGGGTTTAATAGCAAAATTAGCATGATTATAGCCAATCATAAATCCAAAATGAAATTTTTTACTGTCATAGTTTATTAAATTGGGAGCCTGCGGAGGTTTTCGTTGGGCATGAAGGGGCAAGAAATATGCTCCTAAAATTACAACAATAATATATAAAGCAAGTTTTTTCAATCAAAATAATTTTGTAAAACAATAACGAAGGTTTGTGTAAATTATTATTATGATAGTTAATAACGAAAAATGTATCAAAAAAAAAGAGTGTACTTCACATACACTCTTTTAACGGTTCTTTTAGTTGCGGAGACAGGATTCGAACCTGCGACCTCCGGGTTATGAGCCCGACGAGCTACCACTGCTCTACCCCGCGGTATGAATTATTATTTCTGTTGATAATAATTAGTGCAAAGATAGGAAAAAAACGATTAAAAATCAATATTTTTTTCTGTTGTTTTAATATTGATTGTTAGTCTGTTAAAGGAATTGTTTGAAATAGAGGATGTTTTAATACTCGTTAGTTAGCATAATTTGAAGTTTTTTTTGCATAAAAATCATCTAAAATCTATGTTGTTTTTTCCTATAAAATAGTATGCATTGGATGAGTTTCCATTCATGGTAGGGAATGAGGTGGTTTGAAAAGCGAGTTGTTTAAACATGGAAAGGCTTTCCTTGACCCATTCAAGGCTGTGGTGCCGTAGTGTTAATCCTTCGGGGAGTTCAAATATTCCGTATGTATCGTATTTTTCTTGGTACGTTTTATAACGTTCTAAGTTTCTATTGTCTTGATTGAGAAGAAAATCGTTGATATAAATAATCCCATTGGGTTTTAAAATTCGTTTGATTTCGTTTAAGAGAAATAGTTGCTTTTCATTTTCGCTAATGCAAGTCAACACAGCGAATAAAAGTACCGCATCAAAGCTATGGTCGGGAAAATCAATAGTAGGATTGTTTTGTAGGCTTATATTTAGGTGAGGGTATTGTTTGTTTGCTCTTTTGACCATTTTTTCTGAAAAATCAATTCCTGTTAAATTGGTATAGCCTAAATTATGTAATTCATTGAGTATTCTGCCGTAACCACAACCTACGTCTACTATCTTTGCTTTTTTTTTAATATATGTATGAAGTAATTCGCTTTGTATGGGTGTTGTGAAATTTTTGCTATAAGCTATTTTATTCCAACTTTTTTTTTGATTTGTAGTTTGCATTATACTTCAAATCTTTTCTTTTTTCTATTTGGATTATGTGTTTTTTCTTCTGAAATTAAGGGAGTTAAATCGTATGCACTTTCAAGTGAAAATGAACCTATGTGAGTTCTTGTTAACGTTTTCAAGTAAGCACCGCATCCCAATAATTCTCCTAAATCGCGAGCGATAGATCGTATGTAAGTTCCTTTGCTACAATTTATTTTAAAATCTATTTCGGGTAATTCAAGGTGTGTGATTTCAAAGGAATGTATGTTTATTTCTTTGGCTCGTAATTCAATATTTATGCCTTGGCGTGCATATTTAAAGGCTGATTTTCCTTGAAGTTTGACGGCTGAGTACAGGGGAGGAGTTTGTAAAAAGGTCCTTGTTAATTGGTTTACAGCAGTTGATATTTGACTTGGTGTAATGTTGTCTAAAGAGCAAAAGTTAGTGGGAGGATGTTCTAAATCATAACTTTCAGTAGTAGCACCTAATACAAATGTGCCCGTATATTGTTTGTTTAAATTTTGGTATTCAGAGATTTTTTTTGTGTGTTTTCCAATACAAATTATCAACAATCCTGTTGCTAAGGGGTCTAAGGTGCCAGCGTGTCCGATTTTTACTTTTTTTATTCCTAAACGTTTACGAATTTCATGTTTTAATTTATTGACAACATCGAAAGATGTCCACCTTAATGGTTTGTTAATTAAGAGTGTACTTCCATTTTCTATAGAAATATTTTGTATAGCTGATACAATCATTTATTGAGGAATACGTAAAGTTTTACCCATAATTAGGGGTTCATTGGCTTCTATATTGTTGATTTTTCTGATTTCATTTATATTAGCAAGTTGAAAGCGTTGAGCTATACTCCACAAGGTATCACCTTTTTCAATTTTATAGTCAATGTATCTTGCTTCATCTTTTTTGATGTTTAATTGTGTGGTGTCGGATGCTGTGTTGGCTAAGGTGTCGGATGATATATTTGCGATGTTCAATGTATCGAGAGATGCTGTTTGTTTTTCTGGTTTTTTCTCATCGGGAATCCTAATATATCCTACGATTAATCTT
>JAAYRN010000052.1 GCA_012518765.1 Bacteroidales bacterium | reverse complement strand
TGAGAGCGTAAATAATCGCGATATTCATTTATTTTTGTTTCAGCGTCTAAGGCTGCGGTTATTTCTACCATGCGATAGTTTTCGTTCAAATTGTCGTTCATAACTTGGAGGGAGTTGCGTGTAAGCTCAAACATTTCATTGAGTTTTTCTCTCATTTCGGGAGTAAACCATATTTTCTTTTCATTTTTTTCATTGATAGTTTTTGCTAACTGAAAATTTTGATCGGCAATACTTTCCAAATTATCAATCACTCGGAGCATTCCCCTGATTCGGCGATTGGATTCGGCGGTTATGTTATCGGCAGATAATTGGGTGAGAAAATTAGCTATTTCTATTTCCATTCTATCGGAAATAGATTCGTAGCGTTCGATACGCTCTAATAAGTAACTGTATTTCTTCTTATCTTTTAAATCTAAAAGCTGAGGAATAAATTCATACATGCGGAGTACCCGTTTGGCGTATACTTGTACTTCTTTTTTGGCAGAATCGATGGCTAATTCGCCCAATCCTACAAAACCAGAGCTAATGTATTCTAACTTAAATATTTCATCTTCTTCAGTAGGACTTTGTTTGACCAAATAGGTAGATAATTTCTCAACTTGAGGTATAAACCATATCAATAAAAAGGTATTACTGATGTTGAACAAAGAGTGAAATAATGCCAACGCAAAAGGAATAGTAGCTGCTTCAACAAAAGGAGATTGCCCTTCTATGTTAAGGGTTATTTTGTCGACTAAAGAAATAATAAGTCGGAAAAATACTAAGACCCAAACAGCACCTACTGTATTGAAAATAAGGTGAGAACGTGCTGTTTTTTTGGCTTGAATATTTCCAATAGAAGCCGCAATATTGGCTGTAAATGTTGTTCCTATGTTTTCGCCCAACACCAAAGCCACTGCCATTTCAAAGGGAATAACATTTTCGTAACACAACACCATAGTAATAGCCATCATAGCCGACGATGATTGTAATATAATTGTAATTACAGTTCCTATCAACACACTCAGCAATATAGCACTGTAACTTATACTGCCATCTATTACCAAACTCCTTATAGCTTCTATAAAATGCGGATTGTTAGCTAAATCAAGTCCATTTAAAGAGTCTTTTAAAACACCAAGACCTAAAAAAAGCAAGCCAAAACCAAGTAAACATTCTCCAGAGTATTTGACTTGTTTTTGCTTAAATAACATCAATATAAAAGCGATACCTATAATAGGAATAGCTAAGGTTGACATATCATATTTTATTCCAAACATAGAAATAATCCAAGCAGTTATGGTAGTTCCAATGTTAGAACCCATAATAACTCCAATGGCATTAGTTAGGTTCAAAATACCTGCATTTACAAAACTAACAGTCATAACAGTAGTTGCTGTAGACGATTGTATGGCTGCTGTAATGAAAGCTCCCGTTGCCACCGCTTTTACTCGGTTAGATGTAAAAGAACTAAAAATAAAGCGTAGCCTTTCTCCCGATAATTTTTGCAAGGATTCGCTCATGTATTTTATTCCAAATAAAAACAAAGCCAAGGAACCTACTACAAGTGCTATCAATGAAATAATTTCTGATGTTGTCATAATTAAATATCTTCGTGAAATTTTTACAAAAAAACAATTTTTTATGCTACGTTTTTAAGGTAAAATGAGAATGTAACGTAAATGTAACATAGAAGTTAGAGTTCCTTATAATCAGTGAAATAAAAATAGAGTTAGGCTGTAGTTGTAGCTATAGCATTGTTTGTAATTATTTTGATAAACAGAAATTTATATGGATTAAAATGTGTATTTTTGCACACATAGAATCAAGGAAAATAAAAAAATAAGTCTTTAATACTCATGTCTAAAAAGAAATTTACGCTACAAATTTTAGCTGTTTTAGCTACCCTTGCGATTCTTTTAATTATTGGCTTTTTTTTATTGAAATCCTATCGTTTTTTTCAAAAAGAAGACAAGACGGTATTGTCTGTATTGGATTCGGAAACAACTATATTGTTAAAATGTGATAACTTAAAAGCCATTGTCGATTTAAAAACAAACAAAGCTAATTATTTACATACTTTCTTGTCGTCAAAGAGTATAGAACAAATGGATGGTTTTTTACAATTTATTCAATCTCTGCCATATACGGACGAAGTGGGAAGAAAATGTCCACTTTATATAGCTGCTAATGCAAAATATACTCAACAGCCATACATGTATATTTGGGAGCTTGGAAAAAAGCACGATAATACGATAAAAAAAATCAACTCCACATTAAAACATAATTTTAAAGTAGAAAAATTAAACTATAAACAATGGGATGTATTTAAAATTAAACTTACACCTCAAGCTGTTTTTTACACTTATAACAATGGTTTACTTGTGTTTAGTTTCAACGAACAACTGATATATAGCTCATTAAATCAAATGTCGTTGTCGGAAACTCAAAACGCTACTTCTTTTGAAAAACTCTTAAAACATCAGGATAAAAACACGAAATTTCATGTGTATATACAGGCTGATATTTTAAAGCAACGCAAGTTGAGTAATCAAAACTTATTTTCTGACGAAGTAATTTGGAAATATTTTCTCAATTACCAACAATCGGTTTTACACCTGAGTTTCGAAAATGAAAATATTATTTTATCGGGATTTGCATACTTGGATACAAATAAGGATAATTCATTCTATACTACTAATTTGCATACTTGTGCATACTATCATTTATTACCCGAAAATACATCTTCGGTGTTTGCACTAATAGGGGATGAGTATCGAAAAATTAACTCTTTGAAAACTAATAAAATAAGTTCGTATGAGGATTTTTTATCCATGATGAAACCTACATCAGTTTTCAATGTTGCATTGGATAAAGACAGTGTTTCACACCTTATACTTATGCGTTCAGAAGATATAGAAGAAGCTAAGTTTCATTTATTTAATTGCTTAAATAGTTCTTACGAGGATAATATTTATTATTTAGATACTTCGTATTGGGAGGGCTTTATGGTAGGAGGGATTGATATTCCTAATTTTTTTGTCAGTCGCTTGATGTTAGGAGATGAAATAAAGCGATTAAAAGCGTATTGCATTATGGATGAATATGTTGTTTTTTCTGATTCCAAAGAAATTTTGAATGAATATATTTCCATGATAAAACACAAGCATTGTATTCAAAATAACCCCCACTTTATGGAAACAGATTCTTATTTTCAAGAAAAAGCGAATGTCGTTTACTATAAATTTTTGGATAGTACGGATGTCGATGTTTCGTCTAATCGATTTAAAACCTATCGATTACAAATGAATCATTACAAGGAAAATAAAATGTTTTTTACGTTGGTTTTTACGATCAGGTGATTTTTTATTTTAAAATCACATTATTGACATTACCCGTTAGGGGGTCAATTTCAAACTCAGAAACATTGTTGGGCAATACGTTGATGATACCGTATTGGTTTATAGGAAGTTTTTGACATTTTTTTAGCTCCACCCCATTCAAATAAAAATTAATGGTATAGTATTCGGGGATTCGGTAACGAAAGCCTGTGAGTGTACGTTTTTTGTTGTTGCGTTGCTGGATTTCAGTTTCTAAAAATGATGCCATAGCATCGGTTGTATGCGAGTTTACAAGCTGTAGGGAGTAAACATCGCAGTCTTCCTCTTCGGAAGGTATAATTCCCTCTTCGGAAGTGAAGCAAAACAAGGGAATGTTGAGGGTGTCTTTTTTATTGGGTAGTGGTATATAAAACATGTATTCAACCTCTTCACTTACCGAAAAACCTGTAAATAAGGAAAGATACACTTGCTCTTTTTCTTTCAACGAAGTGAGCATGAAGTCTAAATTACTGAAATTTACTTCGTGTTCACCAGTTAGTAGCAACCATTGGGCTTCGCGTATGTTTTTTATTTCTTTTAAGGCTTCGTTGGCTTTTTCTTCTGTTGTTTTGGTGAGCATTTGCTTTTGAATCTTAGGTATTTGCACATAAATAGAATCTACTAACTTAGTTTCGTAGATGGTGTCTATTTTTTCGTACATAGAATAATTTTCATACATTTCAAATTGCTCTTTTTCTTTGTTGCTGGGTCCTGGAAATCGAATTTGAACAGCAGGTAAATCTTCTTTACTTTGTATATCGGTTTTGTTTAGGAGTAGTCCATTTTTTAGAAATTGGTAATAGGTGGCTTGTTTTTCTTTTTTTGGAAAAACAACGTAGTATAGTTCCGATAAATCGGCTTCGTAGCCTAATTTTACTTCTATATTATTTATGGAATAAATGATTTGATTTTCTTTAATAGCACTTAGTCCTAATAAGTCATCGGCAAAATCGCCAAAGGGTCCCTTGTGTTTATTGGTCTTAGTAATTTGAGTATGAATAACTAAGTAGTTTTGAGGGAGGGTGTAAAAAAAACCTTCTTCCGATATATATTCAGCGGATTCTTTTTCTACTTTGATTACTTTGTGTTGAGAAACACCACAAAGGCTTATGGAGAAAAAAAACACTAAAAGAAACAAATATCTATTATTCATATTAAATTTATTGATTATTACTATAATCTTTAAGTGAATTCATTAGTTTTTTTCGGGTAAAGAAAATACGACTTTTTACCGTTCCTATTGAAATATCCATTTGATCCGATATTTCCTTGTACTTGTATCCATCGATAAACATTTCAAATGGAACACGCTGACTTTCTTCTACTTTGCTAATGCTTTGTGAAATTTCTTTTACAGATAGTTTTATGTCGGCGTTGTCAGCCTTGTTTGAAATCATGTTGTGCAAATGTTGCATATCGTCTGCATAATACAATACGGCATTCGATTTTGCTTTACGTCTATAGTTGTTAATGAATGTATTACGCATGATAGTGTATAACCATGCTTTTAAATTTGTATTATCCTCAAATTTGTCTCTATATAGTAGTGCTTTAAGATAAGTGTCTTGAAGTAAATCGTTTGCATCTTCGTGATTTGCTGTTAATGAATAAGCGAAATTACGTAAAGGACCTCCTAAAGCAATTACCTCTTCTCTAAATCTATTGTTCGTCATTGTTCTTCCTCTTTATCGTTGTTGTCCTTAAATATTACTCTTCTTGTTATCGCAAAAAGCTTTCCAAAATACATGGGTTTTTAAAAAGAAAATAAAAACCAATATAAAAACGACAAAACATACTAATTATTTTAATTTTTTTATTATTTTTGTTTCATAAACTACACCCCTTGATCTATGAAAGCGAAATTACATACTAAGTTGCTGTTTTTGATATGGTTTACTTGTCAAAACTCATTAATTTATTCCATTAACTACCACCCTGTTGTGGGGGCACGAAGTGCGTCAATGGCACATGCGTCTGTTGCGTTAAAAGATCCTTTTGCTGTTTTTAATAATCCTGCCATGATGGCATACAGTGATAAGTTTAGTTTAAACCTCCATTATGAAAACCGATTTTTACTTAAAGAAACCTCAACTTCCTATATGGGTTCTGTGTTGCCTTTGGAAAAAGGGGGAGTTTTTGGGCTACATGTATTGCATTTTGGACATGTAAATTATGGGGAGTTAAACACGGGCTTATCCTACGCAAAAGCTTTTGGCAAGGCTTTTTCTATAGGCATGCGGTTTGATTATTTATTGAGTTATTTTGGAGAGGAAATTTACGGAAAATCCAACGGATTTACTTTTGAAGTAGGTATGTACGGGCAGTTAAGTCAATCGTTGGGAATAGGTTTTGTGGTGTACAATCCAGCACGCCTAAAAATGAATACATACAACGATGTAAATGAATACATTCCTACTATCATACGCTTGGGTTTGGTATATAATATTTCAGAAAAATGCTTGTTGACTTCTGAAATAGAAAAAGATATGAGTTATACTCCTACGTTTCGCTTGGGTGTTGAATACGAAATAAACGAGCACTTATTTTTGCGTATGGGGCTTAGTTTCCCCGATTTTGAGTATGCCTTTGGAGTAGGTTGGAACATAAAATCATTGAAAATAGATTTTTCGTCTAATTATCATACCGTATTGGGTTACAGTCCACAATTGTCGTTGAACTACACTATAAAATAATGAAAAAAGGTAAATACTTTATCGTTTTATGCTGTATGTTTGTATGTACTAACATAGGAAAATCTTTATTTGCACAAGTTGACACCGCTTTTTT
>JAAYRN010000051.1 GCA_012518765.1 Bacteroidales bacterium | reverse complement strand
TCCCAAATTAGAGACGAAATTAACAAGAAAATAAAACCTTGATAGAGATTGAAACATGCTCCCTACCGATTCTGTTTTTGTTAATACCCCCCATTCTGAAATTAGTTACGATAGCTTAAAACCATCGTCTAAAATTCCCTTATTAGAAGCAATTAACGAACAGTCGTGGGATGATAAAATTGAAAAACAATTAAAAGAAAGTCTTTTTTTTAAACATTCGATAAAAATTGAAAATGATGTAGATACAGATTCTTCATCTTTTTTCATTTCACATCAGTCAACATTTATTAAAAACGAAGAAATTGTAAGAGAAAAAACGGTAGACTGGTTTTTTCTTTCTTTTCTTCTTTTGTTAACTCTATTGAGTATGGTAAAATTACAGTCTATTAAGGTGTTTTCTTTTAGTTTGAAAAGCATAGTTAACACAAAGTTTTCCGTAGCACTGTCGCGAGAAGGTAATTTTTTTAGAACTCGATCTTTTATTTTTATTCTTTTATTCCTGTGTTTGGGAATAGGAGTTTTATTGTATGCTTTTTTTGGAACATATTTTCCCATAGAAAGTCAAATTTTAAAAATCACTTATGCCGTTTTACTTTTCTCGTTATTTTTTTTCACAAAAATTTTCATTATTTCCTTTACGGGAGTTTTATTGAAAATGAAGGCAACAACAATAGAATATATACAGCAACTTGTTTTGGCAAACTATTACATGGCTGTATTTATACTTCCATTTGCGTTTGCATATTATTATTTTCCCGCATGCATCTACCTATTATACATAAGCGGTGGGTTGTTTTTTTTGATATTTCTATATAAAATAATAAAGGGCTTTTTTCTTTTTAAATCCAACTTTTATCTATATGAAAATTTTTTGTACTTTTGCACAATAGAAATTTTACCCATATTGCTTGTGGTTAAATATGCTATAAGTTATTTGTAGTTCAATCGATTGTGTAATTTATATTTCATACAAATTGAAGATAAAAAAAATACTTTTTTCGCAAAATCCTCCCGTAAATATTGCCAAAACACCTTATGCAAACTTAATAAGTAAGCACAATGTTAAAATAGATTTTTTTAAGTTTTTCCAAATCCAAAGAATTTCGGTTAGCCAATTTAAGAAGAATAAAATATCATTTTCGAATTTTACAACCATGGTGTTTACAACCAGATATTCTATAGATCATTTTTTTTCGTTACTTCGGGAGTCTAAAATGGAGCTTCCTGCGGATATAAAATTTTGTTGTATCAATGAGTCAACGGCATTATATTTGCAAAAATATGTTAACTATCGCAAACGCCGCATGACACATGCCAAAGGCTCTATAGAAACTTTAGCCAAAATCTTAGAAGATAAAAATGACGAAGAACGATATTTAATCCCTTGTAGTATAGATTCTTGTGTGAATCCTTTGATTACATTGTTGGATGAAAAAAAAATAAACTACGAAAAGGCAGAAGTGTTTCAAATAGTGATGGCAGATTTAAGTCAAGTCAACATAGAGGAATACGATATGATTGTTTTCTTTAGCCCTTTTGGTATAGAATCATTAAAAATAAATTTTCCGAATTACCAACAAGGAAACACCGTAATAGGAGCTTTGGGATACCAAGTATTAGATGTAGCAGCACAAGAGGGACTTAGAGTCGATATTATGGCACCAACTCCCGAACAACCTTCCATTTTTACTGCCATAGATCAATATATACAGAAAAATAAATGAAACGATATACGTTTTCAAAAAAAGAACACATTTGCAAACGCAATGAATTTAAACAGTTAGTCTTAAAAGGAAAATCTTTTTATGTTTTCCCTTTTCGATGTGTCTATATTATCAATTCGTCGAATGAATATAAAGTTAAATTTGCTGTTACAGTACCTAAAAGGAACATACAACAAGCAGCTAAAAGGAACTACATCAAACGTATAACAAGAGAATCTTATCGTTTGAATAAACATATACTACATGATTATATAGAAAATAAACCCATAGAAGTGCTTCTGTTGTGCATATATATTCACAAAAATAAACTCCCATTTCATACCGTAGAAATAAGCATCAAATCATTGCTAAACAAAATGATAAACTTAGATTTGATAAATGAATTGAAAAATACAAACAATAATGCTAATTGATAATTTTTTTATGCTATATTTGCAAACTTGAGATATTTGTAAAAACAAATTTATAACTCTTTTATAATTAAACGATTAAAAAATGCGAAACAAAGGTTTTATTTTATTTATTGCTATCACGCTGGGATTAATATGCGTATATTCTCTTACATTTACTTATTGTACACGAAACGTTGAAAACAAAGCAAGAAAGTATGCTCAGAATATTCCTGATGTACAAAATTTAAAGGAACAAGCTAAAGGCGATTCTTTTATGGAAGCCTATTTGATGGACTCTGTGTATAAGGTTCGCGAAAATGAATACATACAAAAAATGTCCGACTCAATAATTTACAACATACTGGTTGCTAAATGGACATATAAAGAATGTAAGGAAAAAGAAATTAACTTAGGCTTGGACTTAAGAGGTGGAATGAACGTAATGTTAGAAGTGTCAGTCCCTAATATCGTTACTGCCCTTGCAGGAAACGGAGCCAAAGACTCACTTTTTGTAAAAACAATGCGTATAGCAACTCACAGGGAAAAACATTCACAAGCTGATTTTATTTCCTTATTCGAACAGGCTTTTAAAGAAGTAGCTCCAGCAAATGCAAAATTGGCAACCATATTTAGAAAACTTGAATTAAAGCAAACCAACCCTACAAATGCAGATGTAATCAAAGCCTTACGAGAAGAAACCGAAGTAGCATTAAGCAATACATACTTAATATTACGAGCTCGTATTGATAGATTTGGAGTTACACAACCCAATATACAACGACTGCCACAGTCGGGACGTATTATGGTTGAATTACCGGGAGTAAAAGAACCCGAACGCGTACGCAAATTATTACAGGGATCAGCAAATCTTGAGTTTTGGAAAACCTATGAATTTGCAGAAATACAAGATTATTTTTCTCAAATAAACGATAAACTTTCTGATATTCAAAAGCAAGAGAAAAAAGATTCAACCTTAGTAGATGCTGTAACAGAAGAAGATGATCTACTTTTGGCTTCGGCTGAAGAATTAGAAGACACAACAGCAAGCGACACTACTTCATTAACGGGATACCAAGACTCGTATGCTCCTGATGGACAAATGAGTCCAGAAGAAATAGCAGAGAAATATCCATTATTGTCAAAAATTCAATTTAACGACAGAGTATCCGACAAAGGAAAATACGGACCCTTAGTAGGCTACGTTCATGAAAACGATACAGCCGAAGTAAGTCGTATTCTAAATTTAGACTGGGTTAAAATGTTGCTACCTCAAGATTTAAAATTAGTATGGCATGCAAAAACAGGGAAAGACAAACTTCCATTTCATCAGCTAATTGCATTAAAATCTTCAGGAGATAAGGGGGCTGTATTGGACGGAAATGTAGTAGTAGATGCCAGACAAGATTTCAATGAAAGAGCAGGTAATGAAATCAGTATGACTATGAATGCTACAGGAGCTCGCATGTGGAAAAAAATTACGGGTGAAAACATAGGAAGTAGTATAGCCATTGTATTGGATGATTTGGTTTATTCTTATCCTGTGGTAAACGATGAAATCCCCAACGGACGTTCATCCATTACGGGAGGATTTACATTAGAGGAAGCTAAAGACTTGGCAAACTTATTAAAAGCAGGAAAATTACCTGCTCCCGCTGTGATTGTTTCAGAAGAAATAGTAGGACCCTCCTTAGGAAAAGAATCCATACGTTCCAGTATGATTTCCTTTGTTTTAGCCTTTGTATCGGTGCTGATTTATATGGTGTTATACTATAATAGAGGAGGAATGGTTGCTGGAATTGCCTTGCTGTCAAATATATTAATCATATTTGGAGTATTAGCCTCCTTAGAAGCCGTGTTGACATTACCGGGTATAGCAGGTATTGTGTTAACATTGGGTATGGCGGTTGATGCCAACGTAATTATATTTGAGCGTATACGCGAGGAAGTAAGAGCTGGGAAAGGAGCCAGGTTGGCTATAGCCGATGGATATAAAGCTGCTTATTCAGCCATTATTGACGGAAACGTAACTACCATTATAACAGGAATTATTTTATATATATTTGGTTCAGGTCCAGTACAAGGATTTGCCGTTACATTGATAATAGGTATCATATCTTCACTGTTTACAGCCATTTTCATTTCACGAATTATATTTTATTGGATGTTAGACCGTAACATGGTAGTCAATTATGGAAATAAATTTACTATCAACGCTTTTTCTAAATTGAACTTTGATTTTATGAAAATGCGTAAATATTTCTATATTTTCTCATCGGCAGTAATGTTGATAGGAATAGTATCTTTATTTGTACGAAAATTAGATTTAGGAATTGATTTTTCGGGAGGAAGAAGTTATGTAGTTCGTTTTGACCAAGGAGTTAAAAGCGACGAAGTACGCAGGAGTTTGACCGCCTCGTTTGATGGGATTGCACCAGAGGTAAAAACATTTGGTTCTGATAATCAAATAAAAATAACTACAAAATGGAGAGTAAATGAAAATAGTACAGAAGTAGACTCATTAGCTGAATTGAAACTATACGAAGGATTAAAGCCATTTTTCGATGCCAGTGTTTCACAAAAAGACTTTAGCGTTCAAAATCAAAATGTAGGATTAATTAGTGCGTTGAAAGTAGGAGCTACCGTTTCACGCGACATTACACGCGCAGCATTTTTCTCCGTACTTTTTGCTTTAATAGCCATATTTGTTTATATAGCTATCCGATTTAGAAATTGGTCGTTTGGACTTGGAGGCGTTATTTCGTTGGTTCACGATGCTTTGTTTACCATTGGAATGTTCTCTCTGTTTTATGGATTATTACCCTTTACTATGGAAGTAGATCAAGCCTTTATTGCCGCCATATTGACCATTATAGGATATTCTATCAATGACTCGGTAATTATTTTTGACCGCGTACGCGAAAATAGAATCCTATATCCCAAACGCTCATTGAGAGACAATATGAATCATGGAATTAATAGTACCTTGGGTAGAACTGTGAATACAGCCGGAACTACATTGGTAACTTTATTGGCTATGTTTATATTTGGAGGTGATGTTATTAGAGGATTCCTCTTTGCATTACTAATAGGTATAGCAGCAGGAACTTATTCTTCTATATTTGTAGGTTCTGCTATTGCTTATGATATAAATAGGATAAAAAACAAAGAAGAAAAATAATAACAATTATAAAACATATATCGAAAAGGAGTATCCATGTACGGATGCTCCTTTTTTTTGGTTGTAAATTGTTGATTTAGGAATAGATAGTTAATGGAAAATAAAGCTATTGTATTGATAAAATCAGCGAGTGATACTTTTCTATTTTCAACTAATTAACTTTCTATTTTTCATTTATTAGCGTTTTTTTATATACTTTTGTGTTATCAAATTAATATTAATTGCAGTAAAAATATAAAATTAGATTTTAAGAGCATGAGAGATAAGAAAGAAATAGTTAGTATTACCGACAAAAACAACTATGCTTTTTACAGTTCTTCGGCAGCTTGGTATGAGGCATTGTTAGAGGATATTGCTCATGCTGTTTCATTTATATATATTGAAACTTTTCGGTTGGTGGATGATTTGATTGGAGAGAAAATATGCAAAGCCTTAATTGAAAAAGTAAAACAGGGAATAAAAGTCAAGTTATTAGTTGATTGGTGGGGAACAAAAACTACACATCCTTACATTAAAGAATTGGAAGAAGTAGGGGCTGAGGTACGTTATTTTCAGAAATTTGTATTGAGCATAGCTGTTTTTTCTCGAAATCACATGCGCGATCATCGTAAAATTGTAGTTATCGACAACCAAATATCTTATATAGGTTCTGCTAATTTTAGTCAATATTCTTTGTCGTGGCGTGAGTCTATATTGAGAATACAAGGAGATATGTCGAGTGTATTTAGGAAAATATTTAAAGATAATTTTAGAATATACAACAAAGATCTTTTCCACCCTTATGTTTCTAAAGCATTTAAACGCACTATTTTAGTTGATGATTTTTATTTTATACGAGAAGTTCCTTCCTTATTTAGCCAGCGAATAAAAAAGAATTACATTTGCCTCATTCAAAAGGCAAAAACATCCATAGTGATTGAAACGCCTTATTTTATACCGGGATATAGAATTTATAAAGAATTGGGTAATGCAGCCAAACGAGGCGTAAACGTTCAGATAATAGTACCTCAAAATTCCGATGTTAAAATAGTAGATTATTTACGCGATGCCATGTGGGAAACCTTGTATAAAAAGGGGGTGAATATTCATTTTTATACAAAAAGTAATTTGCATTCTAAACTTTTATTTATTGATAACCAAACTTTTTCTATTGGCTCAGCCAATTTTGATCATAGAAGTTTTAAGTATATGTTTGAAATAGCTTTGATAGGAAGTAATGTACAGGTAAGCGAATTGGTAAAAAATCATGTTGAAAAAACATTGGAAAATACAATTGGCTTTGATTTTGATACATGGAAAGAGCGTTCGTTTTTTAAGCGAATTATAGCTTTGTTTGCCATGCCTATACGTCATTTATTATAAGATTATGAATACAAGTAGCAAGAGAAAAGTATGGATTTATTTGAGCTTAGGTATAATAACCTTGATTTTTACGATTCTATTGTCTCATAGAAATGAACAAAGGGTAAAACCTGAGAAACTACATGCGTTTTTTCAAGAAAAATTTCAAAAAAAAGAACAAGATTTAAGCAAATACATACATGAAATTTTAGATAATAAATATGTTAAACTGCCCGAATTACTTCATTATTGCGTAGAACAAAAAATAGATAAAGATGAATTTATTTTTTATGCATACCAAGATACCTTATTAAAATCATGGTCGTCAAATAGTATTTCTTTCCCTTATTTTTTAATAAAAACACCTAAGCATAGTGGATTACAGCGGATAGGAAATACTTATTTTTATTATCAAAAAAAAGAACAAGATTCTTTGACTGTGATAGGTATTTACATTCTCAAAAAAAGAGAAAACAGAGAAAAAACATTTCTTTTTGCCAATTTTTTAAATGAATTTACAAGCCTGCGGGGGATGGACATACATACAAGTAGGGATGAGTACAATGTTTTGAGTAAAGAAGGCGATTTTCTTTTTTCCTTAGTATTTCCCGATGAGATAAAATTATGTGATAATATTGTTATTATTGAGCTGATACTTTGGTTGTTATCTTTTACCCTTTTATGTTTAGCGTTGTATTGGTATTTGTTGGGACTTGCTTTTTTTTCCAATCGTAAGAATTGGATATGCCTTGTTTTGGGAGGATTGATTGCGTTGACTGTTTCCTTGATTTCTTTCTTTAAAATACCTAATTCGGTTTATGCGTCCAATGTTTTTAGTTCGTTGTATTATGCCTCTGTTTTTTCTTCCTTAGGTACTCTTTTTATACAGTCTTATGTGTTTCTCTTTTTCTCAATTATTTTAAACAGCACATTTTCAATAAATACTGAGAAATTCAAATCAAAAATAACACAATATATTGTTCGCAATATGTTAATTATTATTGCTATAGCGATATTTGTTTTTGTGTTTATCTTCCAATATAGTATTGTAAACGATTCAACGATTATAATTTCTCCTATACTTCTATACAAGTATAACAGTCTGAGTATTCTTACTTTACTTTCAATATCTTTGTTATTTTGGGCATTGTTAATTAGCTTTAGAAAAATAATGGAGGAGAGTTTAAAACTCTTTGCCACATCTCGAAGTTTTGTATTAACTATTATACTCATTTCTACTGTTATTATAGCTTTAGTTTCAGTTTATTATAATCAATTTGACAGCTGGTATTTTATTTATTTATCTATTTTTGTTTTATTTGTTTCTGTAATTGTTTTACATCTACTATTTCCTAAGCAAATATCTATAATTATCGCTCGTATAGCGGCGGGAGTATTGTTTAGTTTATCCATATTTTTTATTACAGAAAAAATTAATAATAAGAAAATAGAAAGATACAAAGAAGGTTTTGCCGAGTTGTTGTTATCGGCTGAAGATCCGCTGATGT
>JAAYRN010000050.1 GCA_012518765.1 Bacteroidales bacterium | reverse complement strand
CCCAATAGTTTTCAATATGTTTTATATTTTAACAACTGCAAAAGTAGTAAAATATATTGATTTTAAATAAAAAAATCTCATAAATAACTTATGAGATTTTTATGAAACACATAAAATAAAACTACTTTTCTAATTCAAGCGTTATTTTTTGGTACTCGCCTGCTATTAAGGGAATTTCAGTAACAGAGGCAGTGTAAGAAGAGCCTCCTTGTTCATAAGTGGCTGTTACATCGTAAGTACCAGGTACTAACTCATTGAACTCAAAATAACCTTCGTCATCTGTGCTTGTGGCTTCGATAAGAGCAGTTTCGCCAGTGTAATAAATTTTAACAGTTGCATCTTCAACATACTCTTCGTCTAAACTAACATAACCATCGATGGAACCTACTTCGGCACAAGAGTAAAAAAACAAAGCAGTTAATCCAATCATACCGAATAATAAAAATTTCTTCATAATAATAAGTTTTTTAAATTTAATTGATTGATAAGTTGTTAGCAAAAATAAAACAAAAAAACAAAAGAATGTATTATATCTGTATCGGATATAGATACTAATTGTACATAAAACATCTACGTATTGTTGTCTGTTTGGATACAATTAAAGGTTAGTTTGCTATTATATTCATTTAAAAAGTTGAAATTTAGAGCAATAGATATTTTTACCAACAGTTCGACATCTATGCTTTTTTTTGCGTAAATTTTGTAAATGTTCCCCCGGCTACACCCAATTTTATGGGCTAACCACTGAGGTGAAATGCCATGATTGTACACATATTCTTGTATGATACTTCCGATGTGAATGTTTTTCATATTCTTTTTTTTTATATCATTTAAAACAACAATGCAAAAGTAATGTATTTTTTTTAATTTTTATGATTTTCTATGAAAAAATAGTATATATTTGCATAGAAAATTCTAATTAAAAACAACCATGATTGTAGCCAACTTTTTGCTTGCTCAGTTTTCTGTAACTCCGTTACGGTGTATGTGTAAGTGTGTTGTGCTGGTATCTTTTATCATGGATTTTTGCAAGTCAAAAAAGTATTTAGTTTCACGTAAACAGCTGATAATCACCCCCCCCTCCATTTATAAGCAGGCGAAAAGCATGTTATGTGTGGGAGGTGGTAAATGATATTTAACTGTAGCTAATTTCAGAAAATAAAAAAAGTAGAATGAAAAAAATATATTAATCATTTAAAAAAGAAAAGATATGAAAAGAATATTTTTGTTTACAGCCTTGATAGGTTTGTTTTTAGGAGTAGATGCACAAGACACACTCAAATTGAAAACTGTGAATACGTATTATGGTAAAATTCAACAAAACTCATATTTTAGATTAGGGAAGTTAGATGGAACTGTAATAAACATGGATACACTTGAGTTTTTAATTCCTGAAATAGATGTAGTAAATGTCAGTAACGAAACTTTTACTTCTGATGTGAGTTATGAGCAAGCAATGGATCTTTGTTTTTATGATGACGGGGGCAATCTACTTTTAAAAGATAGTGGTGTTTCATCAAAACATCCTATAATGATCGAACTTCTCCCAGATGATACTGTAACTATAAGTTTTATGGGTCTTCCTTTAATGTTGGTGCTAGATGATATTAAAACAAAGGGTATCGATTTTGAACAAATAAGTTATTGGAAAATAATAACGGGCATTAGTTTTACAAGTAAAGATGGAACGTATTCAGATAAAGTGTTTTACGAAGGAGCAGATACTTCTATTTTTTATATCGTAAAGGGAGGTGCCGGAATAGAAGAAATGAAACAAAACGTAAACTCTT
>JAAYRN010000049.1 GCA_012518765.1 Bacteroidales bacterium | reverse complement strand
CATTGGCTCGTACGGGTTATTTTGACGTAAAAGAATTGGCAACTTTTCGATTGCTAAAATCTCGTTTACAAGGGCATCCATCAGTAAGCGACCAACTACCGGGCATACACGTAGCCTCTGGTTCGTTGGGACAAGGTATTTCCGTTGCTGTAGGAGCAGCAGAAGCAAAAAAACTAAACGCCGACTCTTCATTGGTTCATGTGTTGGTTGGTGATGGGGAATTGCAAGAAGGACAAAACTGGGAAGCCCTGATGTATGCAGGAGGTAAAAATTTAGACAATATTATTTTAACCATAGATTACAATCAAAAACAAATTGACGGTTCTATTGAAGAAGTATTGGATCTTGGTAATTTAAAACTAAAATTAGAAGCCTTCGGTTGGCATGTTATAGAAGGAAACGGTAACGACATGGCTGAGGTTTTATCTACGTTGAAACAAGCACAATCCTTGTGTGGAAAACAAAAACCTATTGCTTGGTTAATGAAAACAGAAATGGGATACGGTGTTGACTTTATGATGGGTACTCACAAATGGCACGGTACACCTCCCAACAAAGAACAATTCGATGCTGCCATAGCGCAAATTGAAGAAACCCTTACCGACTACTAAACCTATTAGAAAAACATTTACATACAATTCTGACTTTTTGTCAGCAAATTTTATTTGGCAAATAATTTGTCCAATATGCTACGGTATAAAATAAAATGAAAATCATGGAAGATATTAACAATAGCGAAGATAAGATACACGAAAACAACGAAGAACTGACAAAACAGGTCGAAGAAGAAAAACACTCTCATACCGAAGAAGAAAAACCAAAAAAAAGTGGTATGTTTACCAAAAAAGATAAAAAAAATCAGGCGTGGGAAGAGTTAAAAAACGAACACGAAAATTTACTGACCGAAAAAGCCGAGCTACATGACAAATTTTTACGTTTATACTCTGAATTTGACAATTATCGCAAACGTACTAACAAAGAAAAACTTGAGATTATAAAAACAGCTTCGGAAAGTTTGATTCTCCAATTACTCCCTATTATTGACGACATGGAAAGAGCCATTGCTTTCAACGAAGAAAACAACACCTCTGATGCTGCATTGATAGAGGGATTTGCACTGATTTTACAGAAAATAAAAACCTTGTTGAAGCAAAAAGGTTTGGAAGAAATTGTTGTTAAGGATCAATTTTTCGATACGGATTTCCACGAAGCTGTAACTACTGTTCCTGCTGAAACAAAAGAGGACAAAGGTAAAATTTTAGAAGAAATACAAAAGGGATATACCTTAAACGAAAAGGTGATTCGATATTCAAAAGTGGTTATTTATCAATAAAACAACATACAAAATGGCAAAAAGAGATTATTATGAGGTATTAGGTGTAAGTAAAAATGCCGATGAACAAGAAATAAAAAAAGCATATCGGCAGAAAGCCATTCAGTATCATCCTGATAAAAACCCTGACAACAAAGAGGCTGAGGAAAAATTCAAAGAAGCTGCTGAGGCTTACGAAGTGTTGAGCAACCCCGAAAAAAAACAACGTTACGACCAATTTGGTCATGCTGGATTAGGAGGAGCTGCTGGAGGACAAGGATTTGGCGGAATGAATATGGAAGATATTTTCAGCCGATTTGGAAGTATTTTTGAAGACTTTGGATTTGGCGGTTTTAGTGGTGGACGCTCCTACTCTTCTCGTTCTCGAGCGGTTCAAAAGGGTAGCAATCTGCGTATCAAAGTCAAACTCACATTGGAAGAAATAGCCAAAGGTGTTGAAAAAAATATAAAAGTAAAAAAACATGTAAGTTGTAAAACATGCGATAGTACAGGAGCTAAATCGTCAAGTGCTATAAAAACCTGTCCGAGCTGCCAAGGTTCGGGTTATACAGTACGCGTACAACAGTCTATTTTTGGAGCCATGCAAGTACAGTCCGAATGTGTTCAGTGTCAAGGTACTGGAAAAACTATTACCGACAAATGCACGGATTGTGTAGGCAATGGAATAATAAAAGCAGAAGAAATTATCAATATTAAAATACCAGCTGGTGTTGCTAACGGAATGCAAATCAGCTTGAGTGGTAAAGGGAATGCAGCCCCTAATCATGGTATTAATGGCGATTTATTTGTTTTAATTGAAGAGGTGCCACACAACTTATTTGAACGAGATGGAAATAATTTATATTTAGAACACTATATAAGTTTCCCACAAGCTGTATTGGGTAGTAGCATTGAAATACCCACTATCGATGGTAAAGCACGTATCAAAATTGCTCCCGGCACTCAATCGGGAACACTTCTTCGTTTAAACGGAAAGGGATTACCTGAAGTACAAAGTTATCACAAAGGCGATTTAATAGTAAACATCAATGTATGGATTCCTAAAAATTTAACCAAGGAAGAAAAACAAATTGTTGAAGGTTTTAAAAATGCCGAAAACTTCAAACCCAAAGCTCCCAAGCAATCCAGTTTCTTTAAAAGGGTAAAACAGTTTTTCGATTAAACTTATCGATTTTATTGATAAAACTTTTCCGATTCTATAATTTCATATACTTCGTCGGGAAGTAAATCTTGTATTGATTCTCCTAATTTTATTTTGTTTCGAATATCGGAGGATGAAATCATTACACTGGGTGCATCTGTTTGTATGATATTTTTAGAAATAATTAGTAATTCAATGTCGTTTCTTGGGTATAAATAAATAACATTTTCATCTAATATTTCTTGATAATTTTTCCATAAATCAATAGACAACATCACATCATTGCCCATAATAATATAAAAAAAAGTGTCGGGATACCTTTTCTTTAATTCCCTCATGGTTAGATACGTATAAGAAGGTTTGGGCATTTCAAACTCTATTGTTGATATTTTCATAAAACTATAGGGCTGAATAGCAACCTCTAATAATTTCAAACGACTTGCTTCATCTAATAAATCTTCTGCTTTTTTTAGAGGATTCTGAGGCGAAAGTACATACCATATTTCATCAATGGGATAATGTGAGTGCATATACTTAGCAACGGTTATGTGTCCGTTGTGCACTGGGTTAAAGGAACCAAAATACAATCCTACTTTCATCATTTTTTTTAGTTTATAAATATATAATCT
>JAAYRN010000005.1 GCA_012518765.1 Bacteroidales bacterium | reverse complement strand
TAGAAGGACCTGAAATACATAGTATAATCCCCAATATAGCCAGTGGCATTTGCCACCAGGTGAGTTTGAAAAATCCTGTTAAAAAAGAGGCTATGATAGAACCTATGGCTCCAAAAGCTAAACTCAGTGCTGCAAATATTCCTACAAATTTACCTATATCAAAAGGAGGGGGAGGTGTAGCAGGGGCTTGTGCGGGGGCAGCAGCAACGGGTGTAGTTACTGCCGTACTTAAACCTTCGTCTGCTTTGGCACTTATGCTTTCGATTTTACTCGAGCTAGTTGCATCGATTTCTTGTTCTTTTTTAGAAGCAAAAGCCTCTACTTGCTTGGTTATAAAGCGAGAAAACTTACGGTAGGGCGACCAAAAGGCTTGGCTTATGCTTATGGGATTGTCGACTACTTTAATGATAGTAGCGTCCCAGTCGTTGCCTTCTCTGTCGTAAAATAGGGCGTTTCGTCCTTCTTCTATGTTGTCGAAATTTCCATCGGTTAGGGCAGCCACAATGGTCATTTTTTCTTTTTTAGTACGAGCTGTACACTCGCAGTAAATCAGGCAAATACCACTTGTTTTTGCTATGATATTATGCTTGTCCATGTCGTTGATTTGTATACATAAATCGCAGCGTCTTTGGTCTATATAGAGTTCGCCACATTGGAAAATGGCTTTTTCTTCGGGAGCGTAAAAATCATAAAAAGTTACGTAGTTTTTCAATAAAACATATAAATCACGATAATAACGGCTAAACTTATCGACCAATATAATGTTTTTGGTGTTAGTTTCTAAGGCTAAATCCTCTTCAATCAGCGATAAAAGTGTAGATTTAGAATCGTTGTTTAGGGTTTCGTTTATATAGTCTATTCCCAATGCATCTATTGTATTTTCGGGTTTTTCGGTCAGCCAATCCTCGTAAGGTTTAAATAGTTCGATATATGCTTTCCAATCCGCTTCGTTGATGCTTTTTTTAGTGGCTTCTTTGGGACTAACTACCAAGCTAACAAATTTATCCAAATCATTTTTCCATGCTGGATTTATATTTTTATCTAAGAATAAAATACCGTTTTTGTCTATGTTGGCTAAGGGAAAAGAAGCTATTTTTTCTACTTTTTCCGATAGATTTTCCTTGCTTAATTCCTGATATGTTTCGTGTAAATCATTGAGTGTTTCTATTGATTTTTCGTCGTAATTAGCTATATGACAGCGTAAAAAATAATCTTCCATTTTGGATTTAATGGCTGTCATGGCTTGGTATGCATCGGCGGTAGTTTCGCCAAAGGGCAGTATGTGCTCGTCGGCTTTGTGTTGCCATTCCGAATAGGCTGTACATTGCTTGTAAAATTCTTCTACATGTTCGCCGTTGATGCCGTCTTGAGTATTCAAATCGGGAACACTTCCTATGTGTTTTATAATATTCTCAATCAGTTGTTTGATTGTGTCGTCATCGGTAGAAATGGGTGTTATTACTCCGTCTCCGTTGTATTTTGTTTCGGCAAAAATTTTATCGGTATCCGAAGTTTCTTCTACAGTAAGTTCTTCTTTTTCGGGAGTTCCTAAGTTTATAAGTATTTGTTTAGCAGAGTTTAATAAATTCTGCCCTTCTTCGGTATCGGTATTAATGGCTGACAAAGGAAAACCGTCTTTGCTTTGCAATAAATCATCGGGCGAGTTAAGCATAGATGTCATCCATTTGACTGCGGATAATATTTCGGGAGCTCTGATTTTTCCATCTTTATCATTATCTATCAATTCCAAAGTTTTGCGGTCTATTTCAAGTCCTTCTATGGGGCAACTCAATGCAGTCCAAAGCTTTTGGTCTAATTGGTCTAAGTAAACCAAATCTTTACCCGATTCCAAATTAACCCTATTAACACCTCCTACACGTGAAAATTGCCATACGTGTTCATAGTCCTTATTTAGATTAATATTAGCCATACTTCCTACTTTGTGAAGTGTTTTTTTTATTTTAGCCATAATTTTATTGTTCTATAAATTTTCAAAATCATAATAACGTGATATTGGGATAAATATTTTATTAAATAAAGAAAATAGACACTCCAAAAACACTAATGATGGCTCCTAATATTTCCATAGGTGTAACTTTTTGTTTGTAAATAAACACACTGGGTAAAATAATAAAAATAGGAACCATAGCCATAATGGTAGATGCTATGCCAGTTTCGGTGTATTGTATAGCCAAAAGAGAAAAAGAAACGCCAAGAAAAGGACCGAATATAGACCCTATACCTACATTTTTCATAGCCTGTACATTGGATAGAGATGCAAATAGTTGTTTCCAGCGTTTTAATACCGTAAAAAGAATTGTAAATCCAACAATGCCTGTAAGTATTCTGATTTGTGTAGCTGCAAAGGGACTGTAATTGTCAGACATTCCTAATTTGCTAAGTATGAGCCCGCCAGCTTGTCCAATAGCTCCTGCCAATGCAAACAATAAACCTTTACCCGATAATTTAAAAGTGATTTTTTTTTCGTTGCGTTTAAATATGGCTAATCCTATTCCCAAAACAGTAAGACTCATGCCCCCAAAAGCGAGCAAACTCAGTATTTCGTTTAAAAACAACCAACCCAACAAGGCTGTAATAGGAGGAACTAAGGTCATAATCAGCATAGCAAAGCGAGAGCCTATGAGTGTATACGATTTGAAAAGAAATAAATCGCCAAAAAGAAAACCTACTATACCCGAAAGAGAAAGCCAAAACCACTGGTCAGCCGTAGCATCTACAGGAAAGGCAATTCCTCTATATACATAGGTGAAAATACTTAGAAAAATAAAACCTAAGAAAAGGCGTATAATATTTACATGTAAAGAGCCTATTTTTAAACTTGCTGTTTCAAAAGTTAAGGCTGTGATAGTCCAAAAAACAGCCGTGCAAAGTGCTGCTATTTCTCCGAAGTTAGATTGAAACCACATATCGTTTTGTTTTGAAAAATATAATTCGAAAGAATGTTTTTTCTGCGTTTTTTTTATAAAAAGATCG
>JAAYRN010000004.1 GCA_012518765.1 Bacteroidales bacterium | reverse complement strand
TCTAACAAACATGAATGCAAAGATAAAACTAAAATTAACACCCAAAATCAAGTAAATCAACATTAAAAATGATTGAGAATCAAATAGATAGATTTTTAACAAAAAAATGTGCGGAAGTCAGGAAAAATAATGAACTTCGAAGGATTATTTGTGTTTTTTTTACTCTTTATTTATTATTTTCTTTTCTATATATCTGGAATTCATAATTCTAAGTATTGCCATATAGTCTAATTTTATTTCTATAAAATCACCAACTTTATATTTTTCTTTGTTTTGATGTAAATCTATAACTATCATGTCGGAGCTGGCTCCTGCAAAACTCAAGTTTTTATCAGCTAATTTAAGATGGTCAATTTCAGCATCTAACAAACCCAAATCGACTATAGCCCTATATGATTGCTTCCCAATATCTTTAGGGTTAAAACTATGAGTTTCTCCCTCTAAATTACTTCCCATTTCTCCTAAGGGGACTATGGGTTTTTCTATTAGTTCTATTATTTCTGCATATAGTTTAAAAACATCGGTATGTAAATTTTTTAGGTCTGTGTTATTATAAACGTCTGTACCTAAGAAAAAAGATTCTCCTACTCTGAAGTGGTTAATTCCTTTAGGGAGTAAGTTTTTTAAAATAAGGTGCATTGTTACGGAAGAGCCTCCCGATACATAAGTTATTTTTTTATCAAACTTAGCTTCAATAAGTTCTTTATATAAACTTAGTTGTATTAATTTATCTGGGTTGGGTAGTACTCCATTTAGGCAAGATAAATTAGCTCCAATACCGACAATTTTTATGTTTTTCAGTTTGAAGACATTTTCATAAAAATCAACAAAATTCTCACCCATTACTCCTTCTCTGAGGTCTCCTAATTCTATCATTATAA
Organism: Bacteroidales bacterium; assembly: GCA_012518765.1. GTDB lineage: Bacteria > Bacteroidota > Bacteroidia > Bacteroidales > WCHB1-69 > UBA5266. The sequence continues at coordinate 10,278 of JAAYRN010000004.1, read as the reverse complement.
TTATCTTATGGATTTTATTTTGTTTTTGAGCCTCCTCTGATAAGCGTTTTATAGTTTCTATTTCGGTGTTCATGCTAATATCTGCATATTTTACAACTCCTACTATGGAGCTTTTAGGCGGAGGTTTGATATAAATAGTTTCTATGTGTGGATTAATTGATTTTATTGCTCTCAAATTTGAAACACGAGAATCTGCGACTTGCTTTATATCAAGAGTTAATAATTCAGTTAAGTAGTTTTTGTTTCCACTTAATAGTTTGGTAACAACAGCCCATTTTATAGATTGTTTTTTGAAAATTTCGTTTAAGTACTTAAAATTTGATTTTAGTTTTTTACTATCAATTGTTATAAAAGCCATGTTTATGATTTAATATACCTCATTTCAATGTATTTTTTTTCAAATCCTAATTTTTCATATAAATATTTAGCAGGATTGTGAGGTTCAACATGTAAGGCAATATTCCCTTGAGTTATATCCAAGGTTTTCTGCAATAATTTTTTCCCTATACCTTGAGCCCTTTTATTTTTATCCGTAGCGATATAAACAAGGATGTTTTCTGGAATATAATTTTTCATCCCTGTTTGATTCAAAACGGCTACTCCTGAAATTTTCTCCTTTGCATAGGATACTAATATAGTTCCACCAAAAGATGGAATTGTTTTTAGTGCATAATTTACTGCATTTTCGATGGCAGGTTTAGGGTCTCCGTACTCTTGTAAATTTTCAAATAAAAAATTAATTATTTGATTTTTTTCTTTTTTAGTTGGTTTGTCTTCTGGAACAAACAACTTTATGTTAGTCATTAAAATTGATTTTTTTGTGTTTTAGGTCAAAAGTTTCAAGTTTGTATGCTGTTTTATAGCAAACGGAACGACAAAAGTATAATTTTTTTGATAAAAAACCAAATATTATTCATAATATCAATATATTTGAGGTTTTTCAGGCAAAAAATGTGAATTTCGCTAATCATAGGTATTTTTAAAAATTGAGGATTAAAAACCTATTTTTCGTTTCGATTAAATATATATTTTTGCAAAAACAAAAAAAATGCAGGAAAATTTACTTTTAGCTTTCTTATTAACTTTATTTGCTGGCTTATCTACAGGATTTGGAGGATTAATAGCACTTTTTGCTCGTAGGACTAATACTCGCTTCCTTTCTTTTTCGTTGGGGCTTTCGGCAGGAGTAATGATATACGTGTCTTTTGTTGAGCTATTTAGAGAGTCAGAAGTTTTGTTAACTGCCGAGTGGGGCGATAAAACAGGACTGATATTAACGGTACTTTGTTTTTTTGCGGGTATTTTTTTTATTGGATTAATAGATAGATTAGTGCCTTCTAATGAAAATCCACATGAGGTAAAAAAGATAGAAAACATGGAAGAACCTCTTCAAAAAAATCAAAAATTGATGAAAATGGGAATTGTTACGGCTTTGGCTATTTCCATTCATAATTTTCCAGAGGGGATAGCTACTTTTATGACTGTATTAGAAAATCCTACCTTGGGAGTGGTTATTGCTGTAGCTATTGCTATTCATAATATTCCAGAAGGAATTGCTGTAGCTGTGCCTGTTTATCATGCTACAGGAAATAAGAAAAAGGCTTTTTATCTTTCTCTTTTATCGGGCTTAGCTGAGCCAATAGGTGGACTTTTGGCTTATGCGTTTTTAGCTCCTTTTATATCGAGTACATTGTTGGGTTGCGTGTTTGCTATAGTTGCAGGAATTATGGTGTTTATTTCTTTCGATGAATTGCTACCTACCGCTCATGAATATGGCGAACATCACATTGCTATTTACGGTCTTGTAGTAGGAATGGGAATTATGGCTTTGAGTTTGATACTGCTAATGTAAATTTTATATTTCGTATCCAAATTTTTTCAAACGAGAATCATTGTTTCGCCAATCTTTTTGAACCTTAATACTTAACGATAAATAGACTTTGTGGTCAATAAAATCTTCTATGCTTTTACGAGATTCTATTCCTAATTGCTTGATAGACGCTCCTTTGTGTCCTAATAAAATAGCTTTTTGCGATTCTCTTTCCACATAAATAATGGCTTCAATACGGGTGATATCTTTACTTTCTTTGTAAGAATCTATCTCAATTTCAACACTATAAGGAATCTCTTTTTGGAACAATAAAAGTATTTTTTCGCGAATAATTTCGGACACAAAAAATCGCATGGGTCTATCGGTTAATTCATCTTTAGGAAAATAAGGAGGACTGATAGGAAGTAATTCTATTATTTTTTGTGTTAAGGTGTTTAATCCAACTTGTTTTAATGCTGAAATACAAAAAGTGGCACGAGGTTTTAAAATAGATTCCCACTTTTCTTTGCAAGCCAAGATTTGAGCTTCTGAGGCTTTGTCTATTTTATTGATAACTAATAATAAAGGAATATTTAATTGATTTATTTTTTCTACGAGTTGTACGTCGTGTTCTTTTTCGTTTACATCTATCATATAAAGGATTGTGTCAGAATCTTGTAGGGCAGATTCTACATACCTCATCATGTATTCCTGCATTTTATAAGCGGGTTTTAATAGCCCGGGCGTATCGGAGTATACAATTTGAAACTGTTCGCCGTTGACAATTCCCATGATGCGATGACGCGTTGTTTGAGCTTTAGATGTAATGATTGATAGGTCTTCTTCAATCAAAGCATTCATGAGGGTTGATTTTCCTACATTTGGCAATCCTAAAATGCTGACAAACCCTGCTTTATGTTCCATATCTCTTAATAAGTTATCTTGTTTTCACTTGCAATCCACGCTTCAAAAGGAGCATTCCCTTCCATTTCATGACAGTGTAAGGTGTCTATTTTTCGTTTGTTGTAAGGTAATTCAATTTCTTTATAAATAAAACTATCGTCAAAACCTGCTTCTGCTGCTTGTGTTTTATCGGCGGCAAAAATCAAACGCTTGATATGAGCCCAATAAATAGCTCCTAAACACATGGGACAAGGTTCACAACTTGAATAAAGGGTGCAATCTTCTAAATGAAAGGTATTTAGTTTTTTACAAGCATTTCGTATGGCTGAAATTTCAGCATGAGCACTGGGGTCATTGCTCTGTGTTACTATGTTGGTACCTGTTGCAATTACCTGATTATCTTTAACTATAATAGCTCCAAAGGGACCTCCTTGTTTAGTTTTTACATTTTCAACTGCCAATGCAATAGCTTGTTTTAAAAATATTTTATCTTGATTTTCCTGTGTTATCATTTTTTTTAATTGAAATGTAAATGCAAAATTATAAAAAATACAGATGTAAAATCTATTTATTCTAAATTACGCATTTGAGTTTTAAATTCATGTATAATTTATGGATAATATTAACTTCATTCACTATATATCAATGATTTATAATTATATTTTCTTTCTCGTAATTTGGGTTAAATGCAACGGTTTCTAACGTTTGAGGCTAAAAGCTGACGGGTATTTCGGAACACTTCACTGTCAATTTGCGATAAAGTTTATTAGTTGTACTGCCCTTCAAATTAGCACTTTCTGCCTGCTTGATTTTAGCCTTTGTTATGCCTTTGTGTTTCATATAGTTCAGAAAATAAATTTAATTCTGTTGGCAAAGTTTGTCCGTTTTTTTGTTGTATAAAGTCAAGTCTAAATTTATCCTTTATTTTTCCATTATTTTCGAGTCTGTCAATTATCATTTTATAGTAGTCAGGATGCAATTCACAGCTTATGTAATTTCGCTTTAAATCTTTACATGTAAATAATTCACTTCCACTACCACCAAATAAAATAAATACGTCATCTCCTTCTTGTGTGCAGGATTTAATAAGCATTTCTACTAACTTTAAGGGTATTTGACATGAATGAAAAGTTTTATCTTTACTTACATTTTTTACTAAATCAAAATAAAACCAGCTATATGGCATACGCCCCAAATGTCCCGCTGCAATACGCCCTTGTATTCTTTTATCTGTAGGATTTTGATATGGAACAGCTACATTGTCTTTATAGAATTTATTGTTTTTACTCTTTGTTGCATGCAAAACACTTCTATGGGCTGTGGTAAAACGCCTTGGGCTATGCCCTACATTCGTATTATATATCCAAACATAATCCTGCACATCATAAGCATTATCGTCTAAAAATTTAACTCTCATGTGAGCATTTTGTTTTGGATAATTCATCATAAATAAACTTCCTGTTGGTTTTAAAACTCTTAAACTTTCTTTTGTGAGTTCAATGTACCAATCAATATAATCGTTCCATTTTTGAGTATAATTTTTTCCTGCATAATTAATTCCCACATTATAATCAGGGTCGCCATAAACCATATCTAAAGAATTGTCGGGAATACGTTTTAATACAGTTATAACATCTTCATTAAAAACTTTATTTCTATATTCTTCAATCATACAACTAATTATTTTGGATTAATTTATAAGAAGCTGATTTTACAAGTTTTATTGATGTAATATCAAGAGGCTTTGAGAAAGTATAAGCCCATAATTTTAAAACATCTCCTGTTTTAGATTTTTCTCTTACCACATAAACTCCATATATCTCTTTAATCTTTCCTTTTAGTGTATCTTGAAGATTTGCATTATAGTAATACAAAAATGGATGATATAATTGATATACAGAAAAGCTATCAGGTTTTCCATTTTTAGCTTCAAAAACACCAATAATCCCTTTAAATTCAATGGTTAAATCAACTTCTATTTGAATATTGGTCAATTCAAGTTTTGTTCCCTTTCCGAAAGAATACTTAAAAGAGGTTTTTGTTCTGTGAGGAAAGTATGTTTTTGGTCTTTTTAATATGTCAATGTCTTCAAATTCAGTATCTTTTCCAAAAAGAAAATGATGTAAAATGCGTTGATTATTTGCAACAGATAAAATATTGCTTTCACTTGAATTATACTGATTAAGTAAACTTTTTTTATAATTCCATTTAATTGATTTTTGTATAGGTTCAAAATCGTGATAAACTTTTTCAATACCTTTAATAAATTTATGTTTACCACTTCCAATATGAATAATCGCCAAGTCATTTTTTATCAAAATTTCCGGTAATTTTACTTTGCTGTCAAGTTTAGTAACATCAAAAGGGTTCCCAAACCCTACTTTCTTACATACATCTTTCACAGTGTCATTATGAAAAGTATAGTCATTCTTGTGTTTGCAAATTTTATATAGTTCTTCAATTACTTGTGCTTTTTTACTTGCCATATAATATAATTTTCAGATGCAAAGATAATAATTTTTACCCAATTTTCATTGTCTGTTTTTTTAACATAAGGTATAACTTGTTTATACATCCTATTTTATCAAACTTTCTTTTTGCAAAAATAATAATAAAATAGTTATAAATCATCAAAAGGACTTTTAATTTTTTTAATTTGTTCTTTTTGCCAATCTTTTTCAGGATTTTCAAAAAAGTGTGGATTCTAATTTCGTAAAAATTTATTTTATTCACTTTTATATATGGATTAACTATATTTTTGCAGAAATATTTTGAAACAATCTTTTTTGTACAAAACAATTAAGTTTTAACGTATACATTTTATGAATATAAATAGAGCAGTTTCGCCTCCAAGGTATTTGCTTCCTGAGATGGAAATTTTACCATCGAAAACGATACATTTAAAAAATGGCATTCCTTTATTGATTTTACATAATGAAAATCAGAAAATTATACGATTTGATATTCGTTTGATGGCAGGAAGTTATTTTCAACACAAGAAAACAATTGCTTTAATGACAGCCAAATCCTTGTTTGAAGGAACGGCATATCGTGACAGAAGTAATATTTTTTCGGCTATTGATTTTCAAGGAGCCTATATGAACAGTACTGTCAATAAGGATGTTGCTTCCTTTTCAATTTATATGCCTAAGCAGGCAGCTCAAATTATATTTGAAATTATAAAAGAAGTATTTTTATTTGCTAATTTTCCCGAAAAAGAAATTTCGTTGATTAAAGAACAACGTAAACAAGTGTTGCGTGTAAATTTAGAAAAAACATCTTTTCTTGCGTTTCAAGCATTTTCAAAAGAGGCTTTTCCCAATCATCCTTATGGTTTTTCAACAGAAGTTGAAGATTATGACAACATTAATCGAGATGATTTGCTTGAATTTTTTCGTAAGTTTTATGTAAGTGGCAATATACGATTATTTATAGCGGGTGATATAAACGAAAATATTGTAAATAGTTTAGAACAAACTTTGGGCGAAATCCCTCAGAAAGAACGTATTGAGTTTTTTGATTTTTCGTTGAAACAAGGGCTTATTTCAAAAACAACTATTTCAAAACCATCGGCAATGCAGTCGAGTATATGTATTGGAAAACCATTATTTAATCGCAAACATCGGGATTGGATGAAACTAAATCTATTAAATATGATTTTAGGCGGTTATTTTGGCTCTCGACTCATGAGCGATATACGCGAAAAAAGAGGATTGGCGTATGGAATACATTCACGCATGGTTTCTTATCAAAAAAGTGGAGCTTTTTATGTACATGCAGATGTAAACAAAGACAAAACAGCAGAAGCTATTGACGCAGTGTATGATAATTTTAGAAATCTTCAAAATTCATCTGTTTTGAAAGAAGAATTAGATTTAGTTAAAAATTATTATTCAGGTATTTTATTGCGTTATTTTGATGGCGTATTTTCATTATTAGATCGTTATATTGAGTCAAATGATTATAGTTTGTCCATAAATTATTGGCTTGATTTTTTAAAAACAATCAAAAATACACAAGAGGATGAATTGCAATTACTTGCACAAAAATACCTTGACCCATCTTCTATGATTGAAGTGGTAGTGGGCGGAGGTGATAAAAGTTAATTACTTGATATTTACACGTTTTTCACTTTCATAAACTTCCAAAGCAGATGGAATCCCATCGTTAATTTCGAACCTTAAAAAAGTTATTTTTTTATGAAATCCCTCTAATCCAGCCGCTCCCGGATTTATGTAGAGTAAATTGTTTGTTTCGTCAAACATGACGCGTAAAATATGCGAATGTCCGCAAACAAAAATAGAAGGTTTATGTTTGTGAATCATTTTTAATGATTCTGATTGATAATTAGGAGGATATCCGCCTATATGGGTTAAGCATATTTTGGCTTTTTCTACAGAAAATATTTCATATTCTTTACATTCATTTCTAATTTCTAATCCATCAATATTTCCATAAACGGCTCGTAAAGGCTTGAATGACTTGAGTTTGTTTAAAATGTCGATATTTCCTATATCTCCGCAATGCCAAATTTCATCGCAAGATTTGAAAAAATCAATTATTTTTGGATGAAAAAAAGAATGAGTGTCGGATAAAACGCCTATTTTCATCGATATAACTTACTCTATTGTTCGTAAAAACAAACACAGATTATTGAAGTTGTTTCATAAACTCAACGGTCAAATCCCATGTTTCCTGTACAGTATCAATTAATAATCTTTCGTCAGGAGAATGTACACCCCTCAATGTAGGTCCGTAAGAAATCATATCCATTTCTGGATATTTTTCGCCTATTAGCCCACATTCTAACCCAGCATGTATAGCCAACACCAAGGGTTCTTTATTGTATAAATTCACATAAGATTGTTTTAATACTCTCAATACCTCTGAGTTAGGATTAGGATCCCACCCTGGATATCCATCGGAATGTTTTACATCGGCACTGATTAAATCAAAAACAGAAGCAACCATAGTAGCGGCATCTTCTTTTTTGCTTTCAATGGAAGACCGTTGACTGGTTGTTATGACAATTTTATTTCCTTCCATTTTTACCGAAGCTAAATTGGTGGATGTTTCTACAAAATCCTTAATATCTTGCGACATAGCCAATACGCCATGGGGGCAAGCATATAAAGCCTCAACTAAATCACATTGTGTAAATTCGTCTATAATATGCGTAGGGGTACTTGTCGGTTCTATGGTTATTTCTACTTCTGAATCACTGATTTTCAGTTCATTTTTTATGGTTTTATGAAATTCTTTCACAAAATGAATGAAGTTTTCTTTTTGATTGGTAGGAACAACTACTACAGCTTCCCCTTCGCGTGCAATGGCATTGTGTAAATTTCCTGCATCTATGGAGGCAATACCTATATCGTAACTAAATGTACCTTCGTACAATATACGATTTAAAATTTTTACGGCATTTCCCAAGTTTTTGTTTATATCGTCTCCGCTATGTCCGCCTTTTAGCCCTTTTACATTAATCAAGAATGAATCAACGTTTTTGGGTAAATCTTCTTTTTTAAACTCTATGGATGCAATCGTACTTTTACCTCCTGCACAGCCAATAAAAAATTGTCCCTCATCTTCAGAATCTAAATTTAACAACATTTTTCCTTTTAACCAATTAGGTTTCAATTCAAATGCTCCTGTTAATCCCGTTTCTTCATCAACCGTAAACAAACATTCAACAGGGCCATGTTCAAGTGTTTTATCTTCTAAAATAGCCAAAGAAATAGCAACACCTATTCCATCATCGGCACCCAATGTAGTACCTTTGGCTTTAACCCATTCGCCATCAATATAGGGTTGTATGGCATCGGTATCAAAATTAAAATCAACGTCTTTGTTTTTTTCACATACCATGTCAACATGACTTTGAAAAATAATGGGAGTAACTGATTCTCTGCCCTTAGAGGCAGGTTTACGAATTAAAACATTCCCAATTTCATCTTTTAAAGTTTCTAATCCTAAGCTTTTCCCAAAACCCATGAGATAGGCGATTATTTTTTCTTCTTTTTTAGATGGACGAGGTATTTGAGTTATTTCATAAAAATATTTCCAAACCTTTTTAGGTTCTAAATTTAAAATTTCGTGAGACATAATTATATATATTGATTTAACATAGAATTTATAATGCAAAAATACACAAAAAAAATTATGTATTTATATAATTAAAATAGATTTAAGGATGATTTTTTTTATACCTTTGCATCTTAAAAATAAAGAAATATCAGTGAAGATGGAAGTTGTGGTACTAACAAAGAATAAAAATATAAATAATTATTTAGAACATTTTGAGTATCACATATCTTATATTTCAAATAAACAAAACAATACGATAGACGAGCAAATTTTTAAAAGCCTTTGAAAGTTTTGTTTAACCCATTAAAAAAGTATTATTATTAAAACGACATTGTATCATATTCGAGACATTCATCAAATTCTTCGTTAAACTTCAAAACAATCACAATTTAAGCTTTAATGAAGGAATAGCACTGTGCTTGCTTAAGAAAGGCCCTTTGTCTTCAGGAGATTTATCCAGAAAAATGAAATTATCAACTTCAAACACATCAAAAACAATTAAAATAATTGAAGAAAAAGGATACGTTAAACGCCTTATTGATGCTACTGATAGGAGAAAAATGTTTTTTACGTTGACCGAAATAGGAAAAGATAAAATTGCTTCTATAAAATGTGAAGAAGAAGATATGCCTTCAGAACTGAAAACATTAATACAAAATATGCATAAAGAATAAAAATAAAATAATTATGAAGTATGTAATCATAGGCGGTGTGGCAGGGGGAGCTACTGCTGCTGCCAGAATTAGAAGAATTGACGAGTTGTGTGAAATTATTCTCATCGAAAAAGGAAGTAATATCTCATACGCAAATTGTGGCTTACCCTATTATATAGGCGGTGTTATCAGTGAAAGAGAAAAATTGTTTTTACAAACTCCCGATTCGTTTGGAACACGTTTTAACATAGATGTTCGAATTGAACACGAGGCAATTGCTGTTGAACCAGAAAATAAAATTTTAAAAATAAAAGATTTAAACGGAGATGAATACACGGAAACTTACGATAAACTGTTGCTTTCTCCGGGAGCAGTCCCTTTTATGCCTCCTATAGAAGGTATTGACCTAAAAGGAATATTTACACTGCGAAATGTTGCCGATACAGATGCCATCAAAAATTATACTACTACCCATTCCATACAAAAAGCTGTTGTGGTGGGAGCAGGATTTATTGGCTTAGAAATGGCTGAAAACTTGCATCATACAGGAGCACAAGTGTCTATAGTTGAAAGATTAAATCAAGTAATGCCTCCTATTGACCTTACCATGGCTGCTATGGTCGAAAGTCATTTGGTATCAAAAGGAGTGAGCTTATACCTTGAGAAATCGGTAGTTGCATTTAATCGCAAAGACAATCAAATTGAAATACAATTAGATGATGGTAGTACTTTGTTGGCAGATATTGTTATTTTATCCATAGGAGTTAGACCCGCAACCCAATTAGCCGAACAAGCAGGCTTAAAAATAGGAGAAACCAAAGGAAT
>JAAYRN010000048.1 GCA_012518765.1 Bacteroidales bacterium | reverse complement strand
TGTAGCTCCTTTACCATATTATTTTTATTTTGGTCTATTACCATTTTTGCAAAAAAATTGGCTTTAATAAAAACAGATAGCGAACTAAGTAGCTCAAAAACTATTGCTATTTTCGGTAGCGGTATCGTAGGAGCTTTGGCTTATACCTTTTCTGATACTTTCTGGTTTTCAGCTGTTGAAGGTGAAGTTTACGCCATGTCGTCCTTCTTTACGGCTTTGGTGTTTTGGGCTATTTTAAAATGGGAAAGTGTATCGGATGAAAATTATTCCTACCGATGGATTATTCTTATTACGTTCTTGGTGGGATTATCCATTGGTGTTCACTTGTTGAATTTACTTACCGTTCCCGCCATGGTTTTGGTTATTTACTTTAAAAAATACAAACCCACAACCAAAGGTATAGTATATTCTATTTTGTTATCCTTTGTAATCATTGGATTTATTATGTGGGGCTTAGTTCCCGGACTTGTAAAATATTCAAGCGTATTCGAACGTGTGTTTGTCAATTCATTCCGTACTCCTTTCAATGTAGGAACTATCGTTTATTTTTTGATAATCGCAGGTTTGCTGACATGGGGATTTATTTACTCCGAAAAAAAGAAAAAAAGATTGCTCAATATAATTATGCTTTCTTTGACTTTTATCATCATTGGATATTCTACCTTTCTTATTTTGGTTATTCGTTCCAATGTAAATCCTCCCATAGATGAAAACAGCCCTGACGATGCTGTAGCTTTATTATCTTACTTAAACCGAGAGCAATACGGTAGCAATCCTTTGGTATACGGAGAATACTACAACACTCCCATTTTAAAAACCAAAGACGGAAAGCCCGTGTATGTAAAAAATTATGTAGTACGCAATAACGACTATGTGGTAGGTTCTTATTTTCATAAAAAAGATGCAGAAGATTTTGTAAAAGCAAATACCGACAAATACGACAACCTGCGTATAAGAGGCGAATATGTAATTGGAGACCCCAGAAAAAATGCTGAATATGTGTTTGACGGTAACTATTGCACCTTATTCCCTCGTATGTGGAACCGCGAACAAAGCAGAATCAATGCCTATAAACACTGGGCAGACATTAGAGAAGATTTTGACTACGTAAACGGACAACAAATACCCCGAAAACCCACTTTTGGTGAAAACCTTCGTTTCTTTTTCAAGTACCAAATGGGATATATGTATGGAAGGTATTTTATGTGGAATTTTGTAGGCAGACAAAATATAAATCAAGGATTTGGAGGCAAATTTACAGGTTCATGGATATCGGGAATTAAATTTATAGATGAAGCCCGCTTAGGACCTCAAGATGTACCCGAACACATGAAAACCAAAGGACGCAACGTTTATTTTTTCCTCCCTTTGATTTTAGGACTTATAGGCGTGTATTTCCAATTTAAAAAAGATTTTCCCAATGCATTCATTGTCTTATGGTTATTTATAATGACTGGTATTGCCATAGGGGTTTATCTAAATATGTATGCTTACCAGCCGCGGGAAAGAGATTATGCCTTTGCTGCCTCCTTTTATGCTTTTGCTTTTTGGATAGGATTAGGCGTATATTCTGTATACGAGCTTATTAAAAAATACTTCAATAAAAATATAGCAGCTATCGTATCCACAACGGCATGCTTGAGCGTACCTGCCATTATGTTTGCACAAAACTATGACGACCACAACCGCTCAAATAGATACCTGACCCGAGAAATAGCAAAAGCCTATCTGGATTCATGCGAGCCCAATGCCATATTGTTTACCAACGGAGACAATGATACTTTTCCACTTTGGTATATGCAAGAAGTAGAGGGCTATAGAACAGATATAAGAATTTGTAACCTAAGCCTTATGGGAACAGATTGGTATATCGACCAATTGAAACGACAAGCCTACGACGGTAAACCCGTACCTATAAAGATGACCAAAGAAATGTATCAAGCGGGATACAGAGACTTATTAGTTGCTTTTAATACCATCAAAGAACCTCAAGATTTACAAAGGGTAATGAACGAAATTATGTATAATCCAAGCAATCACGTTCGTGAAACAAGGGTAAACACCATTTCTTTTACCCTACCCGTAAACAAGGAACAAGTAATTGCCAACAAAACGGTACAACTTAAAGATACTTCAAGAATCGTTGACCAATTGGTGTGGAGAATCCCCGATGGAAACATGAACTATACAAACGGGCAAGACACGATTATGGTAGTAAGTAAAGCTTATATCGCCATGATGGATATATTGGTAAACAACAACTGGGAGCGTCCCATTTATTACGTTTCAACAACTGGCGAAGAATCTTTTTTTGGATTGAGCAAATATTTCCAAGTAGAAGGATTGGCTTACCGATTAGTACCCATTGAAGCAAATCCCTACGAACAAAGAGGACTTATTGGAAGAGTAAATAGCGATGTACTATATAACAATGTAATGAAT
>JAAYRN010000047.1 GCA_012518765.1 Bacteroidales bacterium | reverse complement strand
ATCGCCTACAAGTGTAGCATCGACTATGTTTTGCTCTATAGCATGATAAACAGCTTCTATTGTATGTGCATCGTTTGCATAAACTGCTACTAATCTTTTACGGGGTTTGGATTTAACCAATTCCACCATTTGGTCTAAATTACTAATACTCATTTCTTTTTGTTTTAATCTTTAAATATTTAATTTGCTCTGCAAAAATACAAAATTAATGGACTTGTATTTCTCATCTTTTATTTTTAAAATAATCACTGATTACCGAAGCACATTCATCTTCTAAAACTCCTCCTACAAGCTGAGTTTTAGGATGATAAAGAGTTTTTTTGTCTACGTTTATATGTTTTTTATCATAAGCACCAAATACAACCCTATCTATTTGTGTCCAATACGCAGCCCCTGCACACATGGCACAAGGTTCTAAAGTTACATACAATGTGCAATCTTTTAAATATTTACTCCCCAAATAATTTGAAGCTGCTGTAAAAGCCTGCATTTCTGCATGTGCACTTGCATCACACAGAGTTTCAGTTAAATTATGAGCTTTAGCTATCACTTTACTTCCACAAACTACAATGGCTCCTATAGGAATTTCATCTTTATCCAATGCTTTAAACGCCTCTTGAAGAGCTAATTTCATATAAAAAACATCATCCACCATAATCATAATTTTATATTTATGCAAAAATATACTTTTATAGCTTATGAACAGCAATATGTAAATAAAATACGTTTATCTACTCATTTTGTATAAAAAAAAATTATACTTTTGTGAAATCATTATTACGTATAACATTTAATATAATTACAACATGAAAAAATTTATTTTATTATCGTTTTTGTTTGCAAGTTTTGCATTTGCAAACGCACAAAAAGTAACTGCAATTGCTTTTATAAGCGGTGACAGAGCTATGAATTTAGATGGACTTACTTTAAATTTACCAGCAAATCCACCTGAAAAAATACAGTTTCCCCTTGCCATCTTTTATGAAAATACAGGAAGTGTTTTAAATGCAGGAGACTCCATATCCCTTGCTATGATAGTAGGAGGTGAAACACAACTCAACCTAAAGGTCACATTTAATAGACCCTTAGAAGAAGATTCTGTAAGCTATGTTGACTTGAGAAATTTAGCGATTGCTACTAGTATATTCGAAGAAACCAACACATGGTGTTTTAATATAACTGCTGCATATCGCTCTGGTGTTGAAACAGTACTTGATGAACCCCTATGTGCTACTTTTACGATAGGTACTGTTAATGTAAATGAAATAGCAATAGCAACACCAAAAGTATACCCCAATCCTGCAAGAGATTTTGTAAACATTGAAAATGCAAATAACTCTACCATTAGCATCTATAATATGATGGGGCAATTAGTTAGAAAAGTGGAAAGCACATCCGAAATATTGCAAATCAACACCTCTGATTTCAACAGTGGTATTTATATGATTAAAATTCAAAACGGAGAAAGCATCCAAACTAAAAAAATACAAGTAAATAAATAATATTTACACAGACATAATTAAACAAAAGGTGGCTCCACAAAAGCCACCTTTTTAATTTCAAAAAAAATGACAGACCACTTACCTATAAAAAGAATAATCGAAGAATCAAAACAAATACATCTCACACATATAAAAGAGGTGGATTTATTGAAATTTGCATTGGAATGTATTGATTTAACCACCTTAGAAGGCAGCAACACCACCCAAGACATTCTTTCTTTATGCAAAAAAACAGCTCACTTATGCAATCCTTCGACTGCCTCGGTTTGTGTTTATCCCATTTTTTGTAAAACAGCAAAAAACGCACTTCAAAACACTCCTGTGAAAGTAGCTTGTGTGGCTGGTGGTTTTCCAGCAGGTCAAATTCCAATAAGTCTTAAAATAAACGAGGTAAAATATGCTATAGACGAAGGAGCTGACGAAATAGACATGGTTATATCAAGAGGAAAATTTTTAGAAAATAATCATGCTGAGGTATTTGACGAAATCGCAGCCATCAAAGAAGTATGTAAACATATAACTCTAAAAGTTATATTAGAAACAGGGGAATTAAAAAGTCATGAAAACATCTACAAAGCCTCCGATATTGCCATACAAGCAGGTGCTGATTTCATAAAAACATCTACCGGAAAAATAACCGTAAATGCAACTCCCGAAAGTTTCACTTCCATGTTATTAGCAATAAAAAACAACTATAATCAAACAGGAAAACAAGTGGGAATCAAAGTTTCTGGAGGTATCAGAGATATTACATCAACCCAATCT
>JAAYRN010000046.1 GCA_012518765.1 Bacteroidales bacterium | reverse complement strand
TCTGCACCAGAGGCAAATACTTCTGTTTCTATATGGTTGCATATTTCGTCAGGTGCTGTTATGTTTACTTTTCCATAACTTGGATAAGAATATACAATGACCGATGCGGTGTCAGCACAACCACTTTCTGCGTATACAGTTAAAAGTATTTTATAATATCCAGTATCTTGAAAAGTGTATTCGAAAATGGAATCTCTACTTAGGTGTTCAGCCTTTTGGTTTTCACTTGTTTTAAAAATTCTCCAAATCCAATAAGTTATTTGGGTAGGTCGAGAATAAGGAAGTGCTGTTAGGACAACTTTAGTAGGGTAGCATTTGTATGTTGTTGAATCGCAAGCAAAATCACTAACAGTACTGTCGCATACTATTTCGTAGCTTAGCGTAGAAGTACATCCCATTTTCGATAACATGTGTACCGTATACACAGCTCCATGACGGGTAGCTAAAATCGATATTTTTTGATTTTTTCCCATAATATTTCCTTCGGAATCTCTCCACTCATAAGCAATAAATCCTTCGGGGGCATCAAATCGTGCCACAGGGGAAGGGGTTCTGTAGCAACAAAAATCTACTTTTATTGCCATAGGCATGCATTGACCAGCTACGTAGGCATATCCGAATTGATCGCCATAAGTGGAGTTAGCAATTGATATAGATATATAAACTGTTTGTCCTATGTAAGAGTTTAGGTTAACACCCATGATAGACCAGTCTTTCCAGAGGATATCGCTACCGCATTGTTTAAAATCAGGATTGTTTTTGTCTGCAATAACCACATAATGATTACATGCAGTATTTAGTAAATTGCCTAAGGAATCTTGTATGCGTATTTCAAATCGAGCTTGTTGGCTTGAATCATGTACTGCATTTTGAAATACCATAGCATAAGATAGTAGTATCAATGCGTTGTCTTCGTCTACAGCCAATGCGTATTCAATAGCATTTGCTTGATGCGAAGCCACATCACTGCCTATTCTTGCACAATTAGCAAATCCGTCAGATACTAAAGCCAATTGGCTGTTAGGGCTTCCGTTGCAGGTGTTGGCATCATAACCGTATATGTCGGTCATAATGGTGTGTCTGCCATTTATGGGATTGGGTGAGATTTCCCATGTCAGATTTTCATAGGCTGTACTTGCAACTCCTTGGGTAGATGCTGTTTTACATGTCCAATTTTGGAAGTTGCTATTATAAAAATTTAAATTGGTACAACTTAAATGATACTGCCCTTGAAGTAGGTGTACAGATAGTATACATATCAGTGTAAGTGCAAATTTTTGAATAAATGTTTTCATGACTGTGCGTGTTTAATGGTTATTTCATTATCATGATGTAAAATGCCCTACTTCTGTTGCTTGTAATAGATAGGATAGGTTAATATTATTTTTTTATTTGCTTAAAATGATAAAAACGGTACGGCGGTTTAAGGCTCTGCCTTCTTCGGTATCGTTGGTAGCTACTGGTTTGGTGTCGGCAAATCCTTTGTAAGTTAAACGCTTAGGGTCAATATAACGTTCGATAAGATAATTGTATACTTCTTTTGCTCTGTCTTCAGACAGGGTTAAGTTATCTTTTCGTTGTCCGATATTATCAGTATGTCCTTGTATTTGAATATGTATACTTGGATTGTCGTTTAAAAATTCCAATAATACTTCTATTATACTTTTCGATTGTTCGGTTAGTTCCGATGAGTTGGTTTCAAAGTAAATATCATTAATTTTGTAGGAATGTCCAACTTCTATGGCTTCTAATTTTACGTTTTTATCTTTAATTT
>JAAYRN010000045.1 GCA_012518765.1 Bacteroidales bacterium | reverse complement strand
TTTTTTAGTTTATAAATATAAAATCTATTTGTTTTTTTGCTAAATCTACTTTTCGTACCGATACTGTAACGGCATCGCCTAAGCGTATGATTTTCCCGCTATGCTGTCCTATATAACGGTAATTTTCTTCATCTATATAGTAAAAATCGTCAACTAAGGTCTTAATAGACACCATTCCTTCACATTTGCTTTCTTTCAGTTCTACCCATATTCCCCATTTGCTCACTCCTGAAACTAATCCTTCGAATGTTTCGCCTATTTTATCCGATAAATATTCCACTTGTTTGTATTTTATCGAATTTCGTTCGGCTTCGGTAGCTCGCTGTTCCATTTCAGATGCATGTTTGCATTTTTCAATCAAATCTTCTTTGTTTACCGAAGGTTTGCCAGACAAATATCGTTCCAACAAGCGATGAACCATTAAGTCGGGATAGCGACGAATGGGTGAAGTGAAATGAGTATAGTATTTAAAACCTAAACCATAATGTCCTATGTTATTGGTTGTATAAACTGCTCGTTGCATGGTTCTAATAGCCAATTGTTCTATTAGTTTTTGCTCGCCTTTGCCTTCGATTGAAACAAATAAATCGTTGATAGATTTTGCTAAATTTTTACGAGAATTTAATTGTAATGAATAACCTAATTTTTGAATAAATTCATTGAATTTATTTATTTTTTCTTCTAAGGGTTGGTCATGTACTCGATAAACAAAGGCTTTGGCTTTTTCCTTTTGAGAAACTTTACCTATTAATTCGGCTACTTTTCGATTTGCCAACAGCATAAAATCCTCAATCATCTGATTAGAGTCTTTGTTTTCTTTTACACATACGCCAATGGGACGAGAATCTTCATTCAAAATAAATTTCACTTCTTCGGTGTGGAAATTGATAGAGCCTTTCTCGAAACGTTCTTTTCGTAGTGCCTTAGCTATTTTATCAAGCATGAGTATTTCTTTGGCATGCTTATCCTTAGAAGTTTCTATAATCAATTGAACCTCTTCGTAATTAAATCTACGGTCGGAATTTATAATGGTTTTTCCTATCCACTGTTTATGTACTTTTCCTTTTTTATCTAAAACAAAAACTGCCGAAAAGCAAAGTTTATCTTGATGAGGCGTTAGGGAACAAACTTTATTGGATAACTTTTCGGGTAACATGGGTATGGTTCTATCGACCAAATAGACGGAAGTAGCTCTGTTGTAGGCTTCTTTGTCAATCAATGTATTGGGTTTGACATAAAAAGAAACATCGGCTATGTGTATGCCTACTTCGTATAATCCATTTTCAAGTTCTTGATACGAAATAGCATCGTCAAAATCTTTGGCATCGGCTGGGTCTATGGTAAGGGTAAAAACCTGGCGAAAATCTCTACGATTCAGTAGTTCTTTTTCAGGTATTTTTTCTGAAATTTTCTCAGCTTCTTTTTCTACCTCTGTCGAAAATGTATTGTAAAAGGTTTGATCGATAAGGATGGAAAGCATTTCTACTTCGTTGTTTCCGGGAAATCCCAACACTTGTATCACTTCGCCAAAAGGATTTCGGGCATTTTCGTGCCATTCGGTAAGTCGAACTACTACTTTTTGTCCGTCTTCAGCATTGTGTAAAAATTCATTGGGAATCAACACATCAATGGGCATGCTGATGTCATCCGGAACAAAAAAAGACATGTTTTTAGAAAATTTTATAGTCCCTACAAAATTAACCTTGTATCGCTTTACAATCTCTATTACACGACCTTCTGGTCGTTTGCCTCTACGAGCTGGGAATAAATGCACTTTTACTAAATCGCCATTGAGGGCACGAGCAGTATTGTTTGCTGCAATAAATACATCTTCCATTTCGCCACCATCTACTATCAAATATGCCTTCCCTGTTTGCTTCATATTTAGCTTACCTTTCAGCACATTAGACGAATCAGTTTCTATATGTAATAGGTTAATTTTGTATTGTCCTCGTTTACCTTTTACTAAGGTCTTTATATTCAATAAATGCTCTATGGTTTTAGCTACATGTTGTCTTTCTTCTTTGCTATAAGCATCTAATTTATAGGCTATTTGTTTATAATTAAAATATTGATAAGGATGTTTGGTGAATATTTCAATTATTCTTTTTCTATAATTGGAATTATATATATCGTTTTTATGGTTTTTTCTTGACATACTTTTTTTATATATTCTCAGAAACGTTAATATGTGTAAATTATTTTATTTAAATTAAAAATATCAAAAAAAATTAATTTATTTTTTTGAATTAGTGATGATATTTATTTGAGAACGGGTAGATACTGTTTGGATTTTCCAACTTATTTTTTGTTTTTCAACGATTGTTTTGCATTTTCAACCATAAAATGTAGGCGATTAAATATATTTGCCTCTGATGTTCCTGCATCAAAATCTAAAAATAAAAGGTTCATTTGTGGGTATATTTTTTTGATTTTCTTTTCAATGCCTTTTGAAATAACGTGATTAGCTATACATCCAAAGGGTTGTAAACTAACTGCATTGTAAATTTTATTTTCAGCAAAACTTGCTAATTCGGCGGGAATCAACCAACCTTCACCAAAATTTGCAGAAAGGTTGATAATTTCGGAGGCTAATTTTGCATCGTGAAAAATATCGGCAAAAGGACGATAGTATGTAAAAGAAGAACCTACTTTATCAAATCGTTTGGCTGATTTGTATACTATTTTATACAAAGCATCGGTAAGGAACAAAGGAAGTCCAATTTCTTGAATATGAAGTCGTTTATTGACATGATTATTGACGAAACTATTTATAAAAAAATTGTACATCGAAGGGGCTACAACCTCAATGCCTTCTTGCGACAACCATTCCAATACATTTTTATTGCTAAACGAATTGTATTTCAAGTAGATTTCACCTACTACGCCTATGATAGGAATATTATCATTATATTCGATAGCTAAGTTAAATTCATCAACAGCTTGTTTGAATAATTGAAGTAATCCCTTGGAATTTCGTTTTAAAATTTGAGCTTCTGCTAAGTGTATGTATTTATCACGCAATTTTTTAGCACTACCTTTTTCTTTTTCTCTAACAAGGCTTGCATAATACAATTTTGAAATACAATCTGCATATAGCAAAGTGTATAATGCTATAGTTATATTTCCTTTTAATTTTAACTTAAAGCCGGGTTGTTCGTTCATCATATCACTTCCAAAAGCAACAGATATAACAGGAATAGTATCATAGCCTGCATCTATTAACGCATTTTTTATCAAAGCAATATAATTTGAAGCTCTGCATTGTCCTCCTGTTTGTGTGATGCCTACAGCTATTTCATCGTGATTATATTCTCCACTTTGAAGGGCTTTAATTATACTACCTACAACTAAGGTTGCGGGGTAACAAATATCATTATTGGCATATTTCAATCCTATATCGGCAGCTTGGGTATCGGGAAGGGGTAAATTAACCAATTTATAATCCATTAATTGAAACAATGCGGGTAAAAATTCGGAATAACCCTCGGCAAAATAAGGTGCTAATATAGTTCTGTGTTTATGTTCGTTTGTAAAAGCAGGAGGTGTTTTAAAGGGTGTTATAATTTGTTCTCCTCCTCCATATTTCAAACTTTCGACCAAAGAACGAATGCGTAAACGCAAAGAACCTATGTTGTTTACATCGTCTATTTTAAGAATGGTAAGGCTTTTATCTCTACGTTTTAAAATATCGTTAATCTCATCAATAATAAAAGCATCGGGGCCACAACCAAAAGAAGTAAGAAGGACAAAATGAATATTTTCTTCACTGGTTGCTACCAAATGAGCTGCTTTTAACACCCTATTGGTGTATGCCCACTGCGAAATACTGTGTATTTCTTTAAACACTTCATCGTCGGCGAATAGAGCTATATTTTCGGTTATTACATCAATTCCCATATCGGCAATAGCATCTCCCACCTTATGTTGAATCAAAGGATCAATGTGATAAGGACGACCTGCTAATAATATCACCATGCGATTATTTTTCTTGCTCTTTTCTACAATATATCTGTTTTGAGTGGCTAAGGTCAACACATAATTATTTTGTTCTTTTAGAGCTTTATCAAAAGCGGTTCGTATGGTTTTTCTATCAATTCCTAACGACAATAAATAATCTCTACAGGCTTTGTAAAGTAATTTTTCATCTTTAAAAGAAGCCGAAGGGGCATCGATGGGAATGCCATAGTTTTCTTCCGGGTCAATAGAGCTTTTTATTACATCGGAATAACCAGCTACTATAGGGCAATTGTAACTATTTATGGCTTTAGGTGTTTCCTTAGCTTCATAAACAGTATAAGGATATAATATTCTATCTACTTTTCTATTTATCAAATCCATAATATGTCCGTGCATTAATTTGGCTGGGAAACAAATATTATCAGCCATAATGGATTTGATGCCTTTTTCGTACAGTGTATTGGTTGAAGTTTTAGATATGACTAGTTTTATATTGCACTCCATCAACAATTTATGCCAAAAAGGATAATGTTCGTACATTCCTAAACCTCTTGGTATTCCAATAGTCAACAAAGGATTTTTTAAAGAAACATCTCTTCTGAACAGTAACTTATATCTTTCTTGATGTTGATTGGCTCCTTTGGTGGTGGCTTCGGTTTTATTCGAATATATTCTTTCACAATTGTTTCCAGAATAAAAAGTGTTTCCATTGGCAAAAGTAAATTTTTTAACGGTACACTTATTTTCGCAACCTTCGCAGAGTTCAATATCGGAAGAATACTTTTGACTATCAATTAGTTTATCTACATATATAATTTTATCTTTATCTGTTCTGTTGCTTTTTGCATACAGAGCAGCTCCGTAAGCTCCCATAAGTTCGGGTATATCCGAAAATGCGACATCTACACCTGTCAAAGTTTCCAAAGCTCTAACAATAGATAAGTTACGGAAAGCACCTCCTTGAACTACTATATGTTCACCTAATTCTTTAATGTCTTTTAATTTCAATACTTTAAACAGGCAGTTTTTAACTACTGAATAAGAAAATCCAGCGGCAATATCTTCTACTTCAGCTCCTTCCCTCATTGCTTGTTTTACTTTTGAATTCATAAACACAGTACATCGTGTTCCTAAATCGCATGGATTTTTTGCATAGCACGACATTTCGGCAAATTCGGCTACGGAATAATTGAGCATATTGGCGTAATTTTCAATGAAAGATCCGCATCCTGAAGAACAGGCTTCATTGATTTCCAATCGTTTTATGACTCCTTTTTCAATGAAAATAGCTTTCATGTCTTGTCCGCCAATATCTAAAATAAAGCTAACCTTCGGTAAAATTTGTTTGGCTGCCAAAAAATGAGCTATGGTTTCAATGATTCCTCCGTGTAGGTTGAAGGCTGTTTTAATTAAATTTTCTCCATAACCTGTTGTAGCACTACCTACTATACGTATTTTTTTATTGTATTTATTGGCTTCTTCTCTCAGAAGTTTGATTCCATTTAAAAAAGCATAGTAGCTATCTCCTTCGTTTCTGTCGTAGTATTTGAATACAACTCTTTCTTTTTCATCTATCAGCACTATTTTAGTGGTAGTAGAACCCGAGTCTACTCCCAAATAACAGTCTAATGATTCTAGATCGTTCCAATGTATTTTCTGTACAAAGTGATTGTTTTTTTTATTTTTCCACTCATTTAATTCTTTTTCAGACTCAAACAATGCAGGCAGTCGTCCTTGTAGTTCATCCTGAAATGGATTTTTTTGATTTGATTCTAAAACGTTAATCGTTTCTGATAAACGTGTCTTTTTCTCAGAATTATGGGGTATAATGGCACATCCCCAAGCGGGAATCAAGGCTGCATTTTCGGGTAGTATAGTATCTTCTTCTCTGATATTTAATTGCCGAAGAAATGCTTTTTTGAGTTCGGGTAAAAAAGCGAAAGGACCTCCACATAAAAATATTTTGGGATGAATATCTGTACCTCTTGCTAATGATGCTATTACTTGAATAGCTACGGCATTAAAAACAGATGCTGCTATGTCGCTTTTACTTACTTTTCGGCTAATTAGGTTTTGAATATCTGTTTTGGAAAACACTCCGCAGCGTGAAGCTATGGGATAAATATGACTTGATTCTGAGGCTAATTCATTGAGTTCTATTGTATCTACAGCTAATAAGGATGCCGTTTGATCAATAAAAGCTCCTGTACCGCCTGCACAGTTACCGTTCATGCGTATATCGGGTGATTTTCCTTTTTCAAAAAAAATCATTTTCGAATCTTCACCACCTATATCAATAAGTGTATGTACATCTTCAAATTTATATTTGATTAATTCGGCGGAAGCAATAACTTCTTGTACAAATTTATATCCCACTTTATCAGCGTAACCCATTCCTACCGAACCTGTCATGATTATATCCAAATAACAATCGCCCAACGAGTCGAATAATTTGCGGTAGGCTTCTTTGCCTGCTAATTTAATATCCGTATTATGACGCCGATAATCGGAAAAAATAATATCTCCTTCATCATTGACTACTACCAACTTAAATGTAGTTGAACCAATGTCTATGCCTGCTCTATAACTTGATAACATGTATTGATAAAATTACAAAATGCCTTTCAATGAATTGTAGTTCATCTTAGCCTGTTCAAGCTGTATTTTATGCAATTGTTTGTTTAAAACAACTTCATTTAAAGCATTTAACTCCTTTATATAATCACTTGCGGTAATGACACCTTGCTCCAATTGTTTTTTACATACATCCACAATAATTTGTCGCTTCCGTATGAGTGTTTCATCTCTATCAATCAGATTTTCAAGGTTTTTCATCTCGCTTAATTTCTCCATCATTCTCACCTTTAAACCTTGTTCGTAATCATTTTCTTGAGAACGGACTAAGTTTTTTTGAATTTCTAAATAATCTTTTCCGTTTTTAGTAGCTCCCCACGATGTAATGGGAACGTGCAATTTAGCTCCCACAATATACATAAAATCAAAATTATTATTCATTAGGTTATAGGTAGGTCTGCCATATCCTCCCGAAGCAAAAACATGTATTTTAGGCATAGTCTGTCCAAACAATATATTTTTTTGACAATCTAATACATCCCGCTGTAGCTTAAAAAGCGTAAACTCAGGGCGAATACTATGAAGGGAAGTGTCTGCCGAAAGGGTTTCGATAAATACAAACTCTGCATTAGACAAATCTTTTTTTGTAAACTCTGACAATGCACTTCGTAAAGACAATAATTGCAGTTCGATTCGCTCTTTTTCTTGCTCAATACGCATAATTTCAGCCTCTAATATAAAAACATTACTCTCTAAAATAATCCCATTTTCATACAAGGCTTCTAATTTTTTAAGGTCTTCTTTTAGGGTTAACATACTGGATGCTATAACCTTATTATTTTCCTCTAAATACAAAACCATCAAAAACATTTTTCCTATTTCTTCCTTAAATTCATAGGTTTTAATGTGTATGTTTTGCAGGGCTATGCCAGAGGTTATATCTTCGTATTTTTGCTTACTTTTTGCCATGCCTCCGTCCCAAACTTTTTGAGTTAAATCTAAGCTCAATAAATAATGGTCTCGGTTGACGGGATTGTCAAAGTCTAAAAAAGTACTTCCTGCAGTTGATTGAATGGAAGGGAATGTATGCGACTGATAACCAACACTTGCATTGAAATTCACCTCTGGAATATAAGATTTAATAAGCTGGTGTTTTATTTTGTGTAAATGTTCTAAATCTTTGATTTGAGAATTGGCTGAAGATTGTTCTATAGCCCATTGTTGGCATTCTTGCATAGTAACTCTTTCTTGGGCAAATACTATGTGCTGTATAATCAAAAAAAAGAATAGCAAACAAATATTTATTTTTCTTATACTCATTTGTCTAAAGGATAATATATTCAATTATTTATATACGTTTTTTTTAGGGTTTTATTGTTTTATTTGAAAAATAAAATGTAATTTTGTATGTTCATTTATTTTTATATACAATGGTGATAAATAAAGCAATAGGAATTATGGGGGCTATGCCCGAAGAGATAAAAGGTGTTATAGATTTGGCTACGGACAAAAAAGAGTTTGTTTTTGCGGGTCGTACTTACTATCAAGGATATATCAATAATACAAAAGTAGTTATCGTAATTTCGGGTTGGGGAAAGGTATCGGCGGCAGTTACGGCAAGTACACTCATTCAAACTTTTGGCGTAAGCGAGATTATTTTTACGGGAGTAGCTGGTGCTATACATCCTGCGTTACGGATTGGCGATGTAGTCATAGGCAAACGATTGGTACAGCACGATATGGATGCTCGTCCGTTGATTCCACAATTTCAAATTTATTCCCTGCAAAAAATATTTATGGAAACCCACAAAGACCAACTTCAAAAAGCTACTACCGCCGTAAATAATGTATTGGAACATTTAGATTTAGAAATGATTAAAGATTTTTGCAGCCAACAACCTAAACTACACATAGGCGATATTGCCAGTGGCGACCAGTTTTTTTCTTCTCAAAAACAAAAGGAAAATCTACTCTCCCACTTCCCTACCATACTCTGTGTAGAAATGGAGGGAGCTTCTGTGTCTCAAGTATGTTGTGAATATGATATTCCTTTTACCATTATTCGAACCATTTCAGACCAAGCCGATGAGTCTTCTCCCACCGATTTTTTGGCTTTTATAGAACATGTTGCTAAGTATTACGCTGTCGAAGTAGTTAAACAACTGTTACAATGAGAGTTGAAAAACATATATTTAATGTAGTCTTAATTATTTCCTTCTTCAATTTTTTTCTATCAACTTGATACTATCTTTAATCCAATAATTGAAGCAATTAAAGTTGTTATAAAAAACAATCGCAAGAAGGTTGCGGGTTCTTTAAATATAAGCACTCCAACCAAAGCAGTTCCAACCGCTCCAATTCCTGTCCAAACAGCATAAGCCGTTCCTATAGGCAGTGTATGAGTAGCTTTAATCAAAAGTCCCATACTAATGCTAAGAAACACAAAAAAAGCGACATACCACATATACATTTCATTCCCTGTAACCTCTTTGGCTTTGCCCAAGCAAAAAGCAAATGCTACTTCGAATAAGCCTGCTATAACTAAAATCACCCAATTCATAACTGTTAAATTTTCGCCTGCAAAAATATCATTCTTTTTTATACGGTTATATTGAATTTATGAAATTATTTTTGGGGGTAATAAAAAGAGATTTCCCGATAATTAATATTTGCTTATCTACGTGGATGTATGTATAAAAAAAAGAGTGTTCCGCTTTTGAACACTCTTTTTACTTTATAACTTGCTATAAATTATTGTTTTATAAATTTTCGGGTATGTATTTTATCGTTAGAATATATTTTTACAAAATAAATACCTTTGTTTAATTGGCTTACATCTACTACTTCGGCTATATGCGTAGGTATTATTACTGGTTTACCCAATAAATCAACTATTTCTACCTTGTCTACATGTATATTTTCTAATTTCAAAAACAATTCATTTTTAACGGGATTTGGATAAATAGAAATATTTGTATTGCTAAACGTATTTATACTTGCTGTAGAGTCGTATTTCAATATATAATACCATAGAGGAATTGGATGTCTTTCATTAGCTGGTGTTTGTGGGGTTTTAAGATCGGGGCTCCAGTGTATTTTTCCATAATCACTTCCGTTTAGTCCGTTTCCGCTTCCAG
>JAAYRN010000044.1 GCA_012518765.1 Bacteroidales bacterium | reverse complement strand
TGCTGTTATCTTCGACCATAGGACGCAATAAAAATGTAATTCCGGGCGAGGTAATTGCAGCTCTTATCGAGGGAACGGAGGAGTTTTTAGAAGAACTTCGCAACATGGGCATAGGTATTTGGCTCACGGGAGGCGAAACCGCCGATGTGGGCGATTTGGTACGCACTATTATCGTTGATTCTACGCTTATAGCTCGTATGAAAAGAAGCGATGTAATTGACAATGCACGTATTCAGGCGGGAGATGTGATAGTGGGACTGTCGTCATTTGGCAAAGCTACTTACGAAAAAGAATACAATGGCGGTATGGGAAGCAATGGATTGACTTCGGCACGACATGATGTGTTTCATCGTTCGTTGGCTACAACATACCCCGAAAGCTACGACCACGCTATCCCCGAAAATTTAGTGTATGCTGGAAAATATCAGTTGAACGATAAATCAGAAATTGAAGGTGTAACTATGGGTAAATTAGTGCTTTCGCCTACGCGAACTTACGCTCCCATACTCAAGGAAATAGTAAAACATTATCGTTCCGACATCCACGGTATGGTACATTGCAGCGGAGGAGCTCAAACCAAAATTTTACATTTTATTGATAATTTACACATTGTAAAAGATAATTTATTTCCCATTCCTCCTTTGTTCCGATATATTCAAGAACAATCGCATACCTCTTGGCAGGAAATGTATAAGGTGTTTAATATGGGGCATCGTTTAGAGATTTATGTAAAACCTTCTGTAGCTGACGAGATTATAGCTGTATCTACACATTTCAATGTAGAGGCTCAAATTGTAGGTTATTGTGAAGAATCGACAAACAAAAAACTCACCATTCGAAGTGAGAAAGGTGAGTTTATATATTGATTGATAGTAAATTTACAAATAAGATTTCAATCGTTTTATTCCCGATTTACGTAGTTTCTTCAATGCTTTTTCTTTTATTTGACGTGCTCCTTCGCGGGTTATATTAAATCTTTCTCCTATTTCATCTAAGGTGTATTCGTGTGATTTTCCTATACCGAAAAACATACGTATTAATTCTCTTTCTCTTTCGTCTAAAATTTCCATAGAGCGATTGATTTCATTAACAAGCGACTCTTTGATAAGGTTGGAGTCGGTATGTGTAACTTCTTCGCTAATAAACGTATCTATAAAATTTGTATCGTCTTCGGTGCTAATGGGAGCATCCATGGATAAATGTCGTGCCGATATTTTTATTACTTCGCCTATTTTATTGATGGGTAAATCCACAACTTCGGCTATTTCTTCGATGGTAGGTTGGCGGTTGTACATTTGTTCCAAGCGAGCTACTTCTTTTTTTATGCGATTTACAGCTCCTAATTGATTGACAGGCAGTCGTACTATACGTGATTGGTCGGCAATGGCGTGGGAAATGGATTGACGTATCCACCACACGGCATAAGAAATAAATTTAAAACCTCTTGTTTCGTCGAAACGTTTGGCGGCTTTAATCAATCCTAAGTTGCCTTCGTTGATTAAATCTTGTAATCCAAGACCTTGATTTTGATATTGTTTGGCAACAGAAACCACAAATCGAAGGTTGGCTTTTACCAATTTATCCAAAGCCTCTTTGCTTCCAGCTTTTATTTGCTGAGCAAGTTCTACTTCTTCATCGGGGCTAATCATTTGCTCTTTGCTAATGTCTTGCAAATATTTTTCAAATGAACTGTTGTCGCGGTTAGTGATTGAGTGTGATATTTTTAATTGTCTCATGATAATATAATGTCTCTCGATTTAAGATTTACAAAACAATGTTGTAGTAATATATAATGCCATTCATATAGAATCCCTCTATAAGAACGTTTCCTTTCTTTTCTCCTAATATTTTTTCAATATCGTTGACAGAGTTAACAGGTTTTTTGTCGATAGAAATGATGGTGTATCCGTCTGATACGCCCGCTTGTTTGAGCAGTCCATCGTTATAAAGTTTTTTGATTTTTAAACCGTTATTTATTCTGTATCTTGCTTTTGTTTGCTCATCAATGGGTTCAAAATCAGCTCCCAATGATTTGGTTACTATCAAATCATCGGCGGTAATGATGGCGGTAGTTCCGCGTATATTTTTTAGTGTGATAGGAACTTTGATTTCTTTTTTGTTTTTTAAAAATACGCAATTCACTTTATCGCCCGGACGGTGTTGCTCTAAAAATTCTTTAAATTCCGATAAAGAGTTGATTTCATGTCCTTCTATGGATAATAAAATGTCTCCTTGACTGATATTGGTTTGAGAAAGCGAACCGTTTTTATCTATGGTAACTACTTGAATGCCTTTTATGTTTTTCAGTTGTAATTCTTGGGCTTTGTTGTTGTCTATTTCAACAAAAGAGGCACCAAAGTTAACGCGTTGTACCCTGCCATATTTTTCAAGGTCTTCTACTATTTTTTTGACCATATTTACCGGAATAGCAAAAGAATATCCCGCATAAGAGCCTGTATTGGATGCAATAGCGGCGTTTATTCCTATGAGTTCTCCTTGGGTGTTAACCAAAGCTCCGCCACTGTTTCCACTGTTGACAGCAGCATCGGTTTGTATAAATGATTCTACGCTAGTATTGCCTCCTAAGATATTTAAGTTTCTTGTTTTTGCACTGATAATTCCAGTGGTTACGGTAGAGTTGAGGTTGAAAGGATTGCCTACTGCTAACACCCATTCGCCTATGCGAATGTTATCGGAATTTCCGTAGGAAATAGCCGTTAAATGAGAGGCTTCTATTTTTAATAAAGCTAAATCGCACTGAGGGTCTGTTCCTACTATGGTCGCCGAAAACTTGCGTTTATCGTTGAGGGTAATGGTGATGTTTTGGGCTCCTTCAACTACGTGATTGTTGGTTACAATGTACCCATTTTCTTTGACAATCACTCCCGAACCATAGGCTTGATACATGCGTTGTGGCTGTGGCCCGAAATTGAAAAAATTGAAAAAAGGGTCTTGAAAAAACTGATCCCACATGCTGTGTTTTTGTAGCATTTCGGCATTGATGTGTACGACCGTATTTATGGTTTTTTCGGCAGCATAAGTAAGGTCAACATATTGATTATTTCTACTTTGCTGATTGGATTGAGCACAGCTTGATACAGTAAACAATACATTGAAAAACAAAATAAAAAGAATGTGTTTCTTGGAATTTTTCATGTTTCTATGATCTCTATTTTATGCGTACTAAAAAATTGAGTTTCGTTTATTACAACAATATATATATAGATTTGTTTAATGTCTTGAGAAAAAAATAATTGTTATTTTTCTACATGAAGCTAATACGAGGAATGGCTTGTATAAGTTGCTTAGTATAATCAGATTTTGGATTTTTGTATAATTGGTCGGCTTTGTTTATTTCTTCTATTTTTCCATTTTTCATGACCATAATCCGATGCGACATAAATTTTACTACCGAAAGGTCGTGTGAAATAAAAAGATAGGTAAACTTAAATTCTTCTTTTAAGGAGTTAAGAAGGTTAAGTACTTGTGCTTGAACGGATACGTCTAAGGCGGAAACGGATTCATCGCAAACAATGATTCGCGGGTTTAGTGCCAAAGCTCGTGCAATACAAATACGTTGCCGCTGTCCGCCCGAAAACTCGTGAGGATAATGATAAAAATGTTTTTCTTCTAAATTTACTTTTTGTAATAATTCCATCACCTTATCTTTTCGCTCTGTGTCGTTGTTGCCGATTTTATGGAGTTTCATAGGCTCCATAATCGTCATTCCTATGGTGTATCGTGGGTTTAGAGCAGCGTAAGGGTCTTGGAAAATAATTTGTAAATATTTACGTAAAGGTCTCATTTG
>JAAYRN010000043.1 GCA_012518765.1 Bacteroidales bacterium | reverse complement strand
GTATAAAGCATTCTTAAACAAATAAAGAACCGGCTCTTAGCTAAAAAGCTCTGAGCCGGTTTTATTCTTTTACTTTGATGCTATAAACTTACTTCATACACCAAAATAATAAAGTACAATAATAGATCAATATTGTATAACTTTATCCTGTATATGCATTTCAGCAATATGGCACCTTTGTTGGACTTTATAATTGAGATCATATACCAGTAACAATTTCAATAGCAGCTATCAAATCAGTTAAGACTTCAGCATCAACACTGACCACTAAACGGCAAGTTTTCTGCAATAGCCGAGAATTTCTCACCTCCTTTATTTTAACAAGCATACATTATTTATTCTGACAATAAATAGATCTCTTATAAACTGATCATAAAACAAACTATAACTTTGACTTTTCAATTAAATAGTTCATGAATGCCGAACAAGTTATGAGCATGTACAAGGCATCTTCATAGCGCAAACTATCCATTTCCATTAAGGCATGTCTGATCCCATCTTCATCGCTCGTATACCCATACATTTTACTAAAGGCTTCCCTTAACGCCGGATGAAGCTCGTATTTTTGTTCAACCTTTTTCAAAGCTTGCCCCAAAGTCGCTTTTTCCTCGCCTACGATTTTTTTACACAAAGATTCAACGGCACTGATTGATTCCTTGATTGAGTTGCGATAATCAGGTTTTTCTTTATCTGCAAGGAGGGTTAGAGCTTGGTTAAGATGTACAGAAACCACATCATACCTACTTTGACTAATTGCCTTTTCAATAGCCTCTATCTCAATTTTAGAAGTTATTTTTGTAACATGCGCGCCAATAAACCTATAAGCGGAGTTTTCTTCCTCTAGTATTTCGTTACATATTTCCCTGAAATCCCCTGCTTTGTTAACCGACTCATATTCGCTTAAATTGCGGGCTACAAATTCTATGAAATCGTATACTTCATACCAGCTACAATTTAAAAATTGTTTTTTCAATTCACTATAATGCGAATCCCAACTTGCAGTATTATCTACCGGTTGCTTAAAAAAAGCGTCCAAGATTCTTCCCGGTAAACTATCTAAGGCAAGACTTATAAAGCCTAATCGTCGTTCAGGCAAGTAACAATTTTGAAAAGCATTCCACAGTCTTGCTTTTAATTCGTCGTTCATACTTTCTAACTGAATGATATCTTTCACCGGTTTGTAACCGTACCGCCGAGAAAATGACATGCAAAATCCCTCCTCAAAGCAAATGATTTTATGGATCCCGGACCAGAAGTTTTTTGGTACAATCTAATCAAATTTAAGAACAACATTATGGTAGCAGTCCAACAAGTAATCAGAAACAACGTATGCTGCATTAACTGCTAATATTGCATGGCGTTTGCTGGCACGATAAACTTTGCCACCTCGACCATGAGCATCACCTAAATCATTTCGTAAACCCGCCAGTCCTTGAATAATGGAGAAAAAGCCACTCGCGATTTGTCTCAGTGTATCGGATTCATATAAGCTAGGATCCATTCTTAACACTTGCGATACCTGCCTGTATAGTTTCATTATCTTGCCATCTTTTTCGTATTCAACTTGTGATATGTCAAGAATATGCATGCA
The DNA here is from genome assembly GCA_012518765.1 of Bacteroidales bacterium. GTDB lineage: Bacteria > Bacteroidota > Bacteroidia > Bacteroidales > WCHB1-69 > UBA5266. The sequence continues at coordinate 675 of JAAYRN010000043.1, read as the reverse complement.
AACAGTTTCTACCAAAGTTCTAGCACTAGTTATTGCACCTTCATAATCCCCTTCTTGGATCCTTATCCTACACTTTTCAGCATATTCTTTAATATAATCGTTATCTATTTCGGGCATTTGTTGCACATCAAGCATTGCCATATCCGAATATAAACCAAGATCCTGCGCAATTTTTAATATTTTCTCTTCCGAGGTACTAGATAAAATACTTTTTACATAATTTCGTTTACTGGAAGTAATTTCTTCGGCTTCAAACTCTAAATTGTATCTTGAGAGGTAAAAGTTTATATCCGATGTGTTCATCTCGTCTCTTAATGTTTGTGCGATCTCATCAATAAGCTCTACTAACTCTATCGGACTGAGAGTTGTAGGTGGATTGTCAATAAATTCATTTAAATCATTCAAAACAGGCTCTAACCTACTGCGTAATTCATACACGTCATAAGCAGTTCCAACTTTTTCGTCCAGGTCTAAAATATTTGTTTTTAAGGAAGATTCGTTCCACTTTTTTGCATAATGCTTCAAGCTCATTAACAAGTGAAGATGATCCACTACCATTGCAGTTTGCGCATCGGGATCGCTAGATGGTCCATAAAGATTGTAACTTTGAAATTCCGTAATCAGTTTTTTATTTCGGTCTTGTCTGCCTTCGAAATATTGAAACTATCACTCCTC
>JAAYRN010000042.1 GCA_012518765.1 Bacteroidales bacterium | reverse complement strand
GCTACAATTACTATAAAAAATACAATAGTGAAGGTATGAGGTATTTTAAATTTATTCTTTTGTTCCATTTTCAAATATTTTTTTACAAAATTACAACAATTATCATTATAAAAAATATTTTTTTTGATTGATTTATAATGAGATACTATATTTAAAACAAGAAATAGAAAACATTGATGCATAATTACAAAAAAATAATGTACTTTTGTAGCTCAAAATTTAAAATTTAAGTTTTATGAACATTGAAGAAAAAGTAATAGCAATTGTTGCTGACAAACTAGGAAGAGACATCGCAGAAATAACTCCAGAAAAAAGTTTCGTAAATGATCTTGGAGCAGATTCATTAGACAATGTAGAGCTATTAATGGTTTTTGAAAATGAATTCAAAATTAAGATTCCTGAAGAAGATCAGGATAAAATTGTAACTGTTGGAGACGCTATTAACTTTGTAAAAGAAGCTATGGAGAAATAATTTCTCCCTTTATTTTATGAATTTAAATAGAGTTGTAGTTACAGGATTAGGGTCACTTACTCCTATTGGAAATAATACAACATCCTATTGGAATAATTTACTTTTAGGAGTAAGTGGGGCTCGTCCTATCCAACATTTTGATGCCTCTCTTTTTAAAACGAAATTTGCATGCGAGCTTAAGGATTTTAACATATTAGATTGGTTAGGACCCAAAGAAGCTCGAAGAATAGCATCGTTTACTCAATACGCCATCATAGCTGCTAATGAAGCAATAAAAGATGCAAGTATTGATACCTCCTCCATTAATCTTGAAAAAGCAGGTGTTATTTTCGGGACTGGAATGGGAGGACATAGTAGCTTATTTGATGAATGTGAAGCTTACGCTAAAAGTGGAGAAGAAGTTCCAAACCTTAACCCCTTTGTTATCACAAAAGTAATTGGAAGTATTGCAGCGGGACACATTGCAATACAACATGGATTTAAAGGTTTGAATTATACCACTTCCTCAGCTTGTGCATCTTCAGCTAATGCTATAGCCGATGCTTTTAATTATATTCGTTTAGGAAAGGCAAATATTGTTGTTGTAGGAGGAGCAGAAGCTCCCATTAACAAACTAAGTGTTGCAGGCTTTAACGCCATGCAAGCCATTTCGAGACGTAACGATGACCCCACCACAGCTTCTCGTCCTTTTGATAAAGGCAGAGATGGTTTTGTAATGGGCGAAGGAGCAGGAACCATTGTTTTAGAAAGTCTTGAACACGCATTGGCACGTAAAGCTCCCATTTATGCCGAAATGGTAGGAGCAGGATTATCAGCAGATGCTTTTCATATAGCATCGCCACATCCTGAGGGAGAAGGAGCCAAATTAGCCATGAAAAATGCGTTGGAAGATGCTCATTTACCTATAGAAGCGATAGATCATATTAATATGCACGGAACATCTACTCCTTTGGGAGATATAGCCGAAGTAAGAGCCATTATGTCGCTTTTTGGAGAACATGCATATAAAATAAAACTAACGGCTAACAAATCAATGATTGGACATTTATTGGGGGCTGCTGGTGTTGTAGAAGCCATTGCTACAATACTTTCCATTAAACATAACATCATCCCTCCTACCATCAATCATTTTGAATTAGACGAAGCTTTTGATGAAAACTTGAATTTTGTTTTTAATTCATCGCAAAAACATACAATAGATGTAGCCTTGTCCAATTCTTTTGGATTTGGAGGACAAAACACCTCTCTCGCTTTTAAGAAATATGAATATTAATTTATTTTCTTCTAATTTATCGAAAAACGAAGACAAAGCTCTAAAATCATACATCAGAAATACTTTTGGATTTTCTCCCAAAAAACTTCTCATTTATAAAAAAGCACTGATACACAAATCTATTCCATCGGAAAATGGAAAAAATGAAAACAACGAACGTCTTGAATTTTTAGGAGATGCGGTATTGAGTGTTATTATTGCTGATTTTTTATACAAAAAATATCCCTTGGCAAACGAAGGTTTTTTAACCGAACTTCGTTCTCGTGTTTTGAATGGAAATCATTTAAATAAACTAAGCCGTAAAATAGGATTGGATACGTTGATTAAAACCAACGATCGTAATTTCAAGGTATGTGAATCTATTCTTGGTAATGCTTTAGAAGCATTTATAGGAGCTCTGTATATGGATAAAGGATATAATTTTACGAGAAAAATATTTATAGAAAAAATTATAAACATCCATGTTGACATAGACATGCTTGCCAGAGTAAACTCAAATTACAAAGGGAAAATTTTGGCTTGGTCTCAAAAATTAAAACATAAAATTGAATATAAAATAGCCAACGAAATTATATATAATAAAAGGAAACAATATGTTATTCAATTGTTTGTTGACAATGAATTTGTAGCCGAAGGCTGTGATTACAACATTAAAGGAGCTGAACAAAATGCTGCCTTTTTTGCATGTGAAAAATTAGAATTATAAATTATTACCTTTAAAATGGGGTTATAAAATCTTTAAAGGAAATACCTTCCTCATCTTTTTCCGAAACAATGGGATTGGATATATTCCAAGGAATATTTAATGTTTTATCGTTCCAGCGTATGGTTCCTTCCGAGTCTTTATTGTAATAGTTACTTGTTTTATAACTAAGGATTGTATCGTCTTCCAAAGCTACAAATCCATGAGCAAAACCTTCGGGTATCCAGAGCATATTGTTTTCTTCAGCCGTTAATTTTACCATCGCATATTGTCCATAAAAAGGCGATTTTTTACGTATATCAACCGCTACATCTAATACAGCCCCACAAACTACCCGTACTAATTTTGCTTGAGCGTAGGGAGGTTTTTGAAAATGAAGCCCTCGTATGACGTTTTTCTTTGATAAAGATTGATTGTCTTGAACAAACTGATGGGTTATACGAAGCATTTCAAAAACGTTCTTATTATACGATTCAAAGAAATACCCCCTATGGTCTTTATATACATTAGGCTGTATTATAATTACATCCGGTATATTTGTAGGTGTAACTTTCATTAGAATTTAATCATTTTTTTTAGTGAAATGTTTTATTATTCGATGAAATCTCATTTTTTGTAGCCTCCTTCTTAAAAAAGACTGTTTATGCATACCTTCGTATGTTTCTTCATAATTGTATCCGTAAGCATAAGCCCCATATCGGTAAGAGCTGTATCTTCCATATCCATATTTTCCATAAAAATAATTGTATCCGCTGTAGTTTTTATGGGTAGAAAAACTCATATCGTTTAAAACAAAAGAAAGATTTTTAACGTTACAGTTTTCTTTTAAATTTTCCATAGAATGTATAAACGGACGATAAGAATACATAGACCTTAGTATATAAATTGGATAATCAGCCACTTGCAAACTATGCATAGCGTCTGCCAAAATACCAATGGGAGGATTATCTATCACGATATAATCAAACGTTTTCTTTAATTCTTCTAACAAAATATTCATTCGTTCCGATAAAATAAGTTCGGAAGGATTGGGTGGAATTTTTCCAGCAGTAATAAAATATAGATTTTTGAGTCGACTTTCTTTGATACATTCTTCCCATGTATGAGTCCCTGCCAAAATATTACTCATCCCTTTTGTATTCATAATTGGAGTTTCGGGGTCTTCAATGGCTTTATGAATTTTCGGTTTCCGCACATCTAAATCTAATATTATTACCTTTTTCCCCGAATAAGTAATAATGGCAGCAAGATTAATGGCTATAAATGTTTTTCCTTCACCGGGAACAGTAGATGTAATAGATACGACTTTTGCCCCTTGTTCATTATCTATAAATTGTAGATTTGTTCTTAATTGCCTCATTGCTTCGGCAATAGCAGATTTAGGATATTTATCTACTATCATTTGGGAACTTTCAAGTTGTTTTTCGGAGTATTTTGGAACTACTCCTAAGAAAGGAATATCTGTATAATTGGTAACATCTTGTGCGTCTTGTATTTCATTGTAGAACAAATATTTAACAAATAAAAATCCGAATCCCAAGGCAAATGCAATCACCAAACTAATCAAAAAAGCCATATTCTTTTTAGGCGAAATTGGGCTTAATGCAGATGTTGCACTTTCTAATACGATGTAAGGCGACACAACTCCAGCTCTAATGATAGAATAAGAAATTTTTGCTTCTAATAGTTTATTATATGAAATAGTGCTTACTTCGGCTAAATTTTGTAGTTTTTTCAATCCCATCATTTTCGAATAATCTTGCTGTAAATACAAAGAACCTTCGTATAAATTGATGGTTTCTATAAGTTTTATTTTATCTTTTTGAAGGTTATCAAGCGATACTTTTACCGCTTCTTGAATGAGTTTCTTTTGCGTTTCTATACTATAATTTATCTGTTTGATTTTCCCACTATTAACAGTGTAATTGTATAATAAAGTTTCCTTTTCTATTAGTAATTTTTGTAAGGTTTCTAAGGTAGTACTCAATGATTTTTGAAAATCACTTCCAATAATTTGTGCTAATAAAAAATAAATATCTATATCTTCTTTCTTTTCTAAATCATTTTTTAACGTCGTTAAAATATTGTTCAGAACTTTCTCATTTTTTTCTATTATAACAAGCTCTTCTTCAGCTTTTTCAAGTTCGGGTTGAATTTTATCCATGTTTTGAAAATAAAATTCAATTTTATCTATACTGTGTTCTTTTTTATATTCATCTAAGGCTTTTTCAGTATTTCTTACTTCTTCTTCCCAGTACAACAACTGCTCGTCTATATATCGCAAAACACTTGTATAACTTTCTTTTTCTTTTTCAAGATAAAAGTTTTTAAACTCTTCTACTACTGCATTTACGATAATACTTGCTTTTTGGGGGCAGGTATGTTTTAAAGATATGGTTATACTCCCCGACTCATCTGGATCGGATGAAACATTTAAATTGTTTCTATATTTTCTATTTTTCGAAATCGAATCTGGTACTACAATGTAATAAGATGTGGATAATTGTGATTTTAATGGGACGTTAAAATTTAATCGAAATCGTATTTCGGGTGTATTGTATATAATATCTAATGAATTGGGATATATATTAAAAGTATATTTAAATGTTTTATCGTTTAATGCATAAGATATTTCTCCTTTTTCTTCAGAAATAAAAGAAATATCTATGGGTTTGTTGTATAATCTTGGATGTAAATAATCTATTTTTACTTCAAACGGTCTTTCTGGAAATATTTCTACTTCGCGAATAATTTTTTTTCGGTGATAATCAACATCTAAAGGAAGTTTATCCAATACTTCATCTAAAAACACGGGCGAAGTAATAAAATTTACGGCTTTCAATATACTGCTTGCATCGCCTATATATCGTGTGGGAACTCCACTAAAGGCTTTTTTCAAAATATCTTCGTTATTGTTTTTATCATCCTGAATAACAGCCTTTGCCTGATAAATACTGGGTGTAAATCGTAGGTACAAAAAAGAACTTATAATGGCAATTAATAGTAAGGTAGGCAGTACATACCAAAATCTTTTTAAAATAATAAATACTATCTTAAAATTTAATTCTTCGTTGTTAAGTGTTGATATTTTCTTTTCCATAGAATTTTATCTTAAAATTAATTGTAATACTAATAAAACAGTATTGGTTAAAGAAAGATATGGATTAAATTCTCTCATAAACTGAGTAACCACTTTGGCGGGTTCTACATAAATAATATCGTTGGCTTGAAGAACTAAATCTGCTTCTTTGAGTCCATCAACTGTCGACAAATCAATTTGATAGATAATTGGATCTTTCAAATTTCCACGAATTAATTTAATTCTATACGCCTTGCCGTCGTGAATTCCTCCTGCTAAAGCCAATGCTTCTACCAAAGTAGTATTGTTATTTACCAAATTAATGACTTTTGCCGAACCTCCACTTCCTCCCGGGAATACAGTAACTCGTTTATTAGTAACTTTAAGTCGCACCATTGGTCCATTGAGGTATTCTGAATATTCTCTTTCTAAATACTCAGAAGCCTCTCGTATGGTCAAACTATCTATTTTAACATACCCTAAATAAGGTAGCTTAATTTTACCGTCAAATTCAACCAAAAACTCAATGCCTATGTTTGGATCTGTATTTCTTGACATATTACGAATATCTGCCGTAGAAAACATGTCTAAAAAATCTTCTCCATGTTGATAATACACATTTATACTCAACACATCGTTGGGGGCAATTCTATATTCTTCGGGTTGTTTTACTTCTGAAAAACTGGATACTTGTTCCTTTGATGTTACTTTCAGCATACGCGAAGGCAAAAAAACCTTGCACGATGTAAATAATACAGAGCCAATTACCAATATATAGAATATATATCTTCTCATATTTTTTTTATGTTAAACTTTTTACTATACTGATTTTCAATTATTGACAATAATATATACATTAAAATAATAAAAGGTATTGCTTTTAATAAAAATACACTTAGCAATATACCTCCTATAATTATTAGAATATAACGAAAAAGATTATCCTTTAGTTTCAAATTTTGAAATTTAAGACTAAATAAATACAATTTAGATACCATTAGTACAGAAAGTAAAAGTAATATACCACTAAGAACGATGGTAGTGTATTTATTCATTTCAAAAAAAGGCAATGAAATCAACACAAAAGCAGCTGCGGGAGTAGGTAATCCTTTAAAATGTTCGGTTTGTTCGCTATCTAAATTAAATTTGGCTAATCGTAGCGAGGCACAACAAACATAAATTATTGGAAAACATAATATCATTATATTTAACCCTAAATTATCTATAGAAAGTCCATATATTTTTGCATATAACTGACTGACAATAATAGCAGGAGCTACGCCAAAATAAACTACATCGGACAGGGAATCTAATTCTTTTCCTATGTTGGTTTTTACATGCAATAAGCGAGCTGAAAATCCATCAAAAAAATCGAATACGGCGGCAACAATCACCATAATAGCTGCTAATTTTAACTCATTATGCATAGCTATCCAAATAGCAATTACACCTGAAGATAAATTAAGTAGAGTAATAAAATTAGGAATGTGTTTTTTCATAAATCTTTGTTTCGATTAAAATAATAATGGATTTATAGCATCTTCTCTTTTTATATTCAAATGACTATATGCCAAATCGGTAGCTTCTCTTCCACGCGGAGTACGAACTAAAAATCCTTCTTGTATCAAAAAAGGTTCGTATACTTCTTCTATGGTTCCTGCGTCTTCACCAACAGCAGTTGCTATGGTCGAAATCCCGACAGGTCCTCCTTTAAATTTTAAAATAATGGTTTGCAGTATTTTATTATCCATTTCATCTAATCCGTACATGTCTACATTTAAGGCAGTTAATCCGTATTTTGCAATTTCAAGGTCAATAATTCCTTTGCCTTTGATTTGGGCAAAGTCCCTCACTCTTCTTAATAAAAGATTGGCAATTCGGGGGGTCCCCCGACTACGTCTGGCTATTTCGTAAGCAGCATCTTCCTTTATATCTATTTTTAAAATAGAAGCTGAACGAGTAATAATTTGTTCTAAATAGATGAATCATAATAGTTTAGCCGTAAATTAATTCCAAATCTGGAACGTAAAGGAGCTGTAAGCAATCCCGAACGTGTTGTTGCTCCAACCAATGTAAATTGATTTAATCCTATTTGTACATTGCGTGCATTGGGCCCCGATTCTATTAAAATATCTATTTTATAATC
>JAAYRN010000041.1 GCA_012518765.1 Bacteroidales bacterium | reverse complement strand
ATCCTGATAACACATGGAGTCAGCCCGTTAATATGGGATATCCCATCAATACCATCAACGATGAAATAAGTTTGTTTGTGAGTGCCAGTGGAAACAAGTCTTTTTTCTCTTCAAACCGACCGGGTGGCTTTGGAAACGAAGACCTTTATTGGTTTGAAATGCCCAAAGAAATACGTCCTCAAGCCGTTACTTACATGAAAGGACGTATATTTGATGCTACCGATAACATGCCTTTAGAAGCTGGTTTTAAAGTGATTGACCTAAAAACAGGGCAAACCATGGTAACTTCTACATCAGACCCCAAAACGGGTGAATTTCTAATTTGTATACCCACCAATAGCATGTACGCACTGCATGCCGAACGTTCTAACTATTTATTTTATTCCGAAAATTTTGAATTAGAAGATAGTTATAGTAATTTAAAACCCTTTGTCAAAGATATTTACCTAAAAAGAATAGAATTGGGCGAAAGCATTGTGTTGAAAAATATTTTCTTCGATACAGACAAATGGGATTTAAAACCAGAATCGGAAGTGGAATTGAACAATTTACTTGTACTATTGAACAGTAACAAACACATGAGGATTGAAATAGCTGGACATACGGATAATGTGGGTAGTAAAGAGCATAACCTAAGTTTGTCGGAAAATAGAGCCAAGGCTGTATATAAATACCTTGTAAATAATGGCGTGGATGCTCAAAGACTTACGTATAAAGGCTATGGTTTTGAACAACCTATAAGCACCAACGATACCGAAGAGGGTAGGGCGTTGAATAGAAGAACAGAATTTACCATTGTGGGATTTTAGAAAAAAAATGACAAGCGAATAAAAAAACATATATTATTTGCTGTTGTTTCACAAACGATATATTTTTTATTATATATTTGCAAAAAAATAAGATTCAAAAAAACAATAAAAACAAAATAAGATGACAAAGAATAATTTCAGAAAATCATTAGCAAGTTTCGCTTTGGTAGCGAGTGTTATCGTGTTGGTATTCACGACAAGTTGTAATAAATACGATAAAATATCTATTGTAGGAAAATGGGAGTGCGACATCAAGGAATTGAGAGGTTTGGATGTGGATTCCTGTAAAGAAGTTCTATTGTTTAATTCGGGTGTAGATTACACTTACGTGCAAGACTTTATAGAGCGTAAGCCCGGTAAATTAGACAAATGGCAAGTAAAAGGAAATTTTGAACGTAAACACAACAAACTTACTTTTTTAAACCGAGTGAAAGACGGTACCCAGCCTCAAGCCGAAATTACGTATAAGTATGAGCTAATCAAAGACGAAACCTTGACATTGTATGTAAAAGGAGAGGGCTATCCTGACGATAAAAAGATTTACAAAAGAATACAATAATGTAACTCAAATCGTTTTAAAAGAGGATTTTGTCTTAGGAAAAAGTCCTCTTTTTTTATACTAAATAAGGTCGTAAGTATTGAGCTGTATATCCTTTACCTTTTTTTACTATTTGTTCGGGAGTACCTTCGCTGATGATTTTTCCTCCTTTTTCGCCTCCTTCCGGTCCTAAATCAATCACCCAGTCAGCAACCTTGATTACATCCATGTTGTGTTCGATAACTACAATGGTGTTCCCTTTTCCAACTAATTGATTAAGCACATCTAACAACATGCGTATGTCTTCAAAATGCAAACCTGTTGTGGGTTCGTCTAAAATATAAAAGGTTTTTCCCGTATCTTTTTTCGACAGTTCGGCGGCTAATTTTACTCGTTGAGCTTCGCCTCCAGATAAGGTTGTTGACGATTGCCCCAAGGTTAAATAACCCAAGCCTACTTTTTTGAGTATTTTTAATTTATGGCGTATAGACGGAATGTTTTCAAAAAATTCAATGGCGTGGCTGATATCCATTTTCAACACATCACTTATGGATTTACCTCTATACCTAATTTCAAGAGTTTCACGATTATAGCGTTTTCCGTTACAGGTTTCACAGTGTACGTATACGTCAGGTAAAAAACTCATTTCTATGGTTCTAACTCCGCAACCTTTGCACATTTCGCAGCGTCCGCCGCTTACATTAAATGAAAATCTGCCAGCTTTGTAGTTTCGTATCATCGACTCGGGAAGTGAGGCGTATAATTTTCTAATATCATCAAATACGCCTATGTAAGTAGCTGGATTGGAGCGAGGTGTACGTCCAATAGGTTGTTGGTTTATTTCTATAACTTTATCAATATGTTCCAATCCTTCGATTTTGTCGTAAGGTAAAGGCTCTTTTTCGGCTCTATAAATGTGCTTGTTT
>JAAYRN010000040.1 GCA_012518765.1 Bacteroidales bacterium | reverse complement strand
TTGATCACATGTAAAATGCAGTGGCAAAGATGAATGTCCATAAATTGATTTATAAGTCCCTCTAAAAGAAGCGGTATTTTCATAATCTATTTCTTCTCCTTGTGCTTGAATTCTCACGTCAAAATCAGTTAAAAAAGTTCCTTCAATTTTTATGTATTCGGCAAAATCATACGCTTTTCTCCCTCCTTCGGGCGTTGATGCTAATTTTCTTGCCTCATAATTTGTTACCTCCATTTTTTGTGTTGTTTGGCTTACACTATCATAATAAGTCCACTCTGAACCTGTTTTGAAACAAAATAAATCTTTTACTAATTGATTCACAGAACTAACATGTTCTTCGCGACAAGCTGACACTAAAAATAATATTCCTATAAATACTAAACTTATTTTTTTCATTGCTTTTATATTTTAGTATTTTGTCCAAATTAACCTTTTTTCAACTCCTGTCTGATAAAAATCGTTGCATTTGCCATCACCATTACCACTTATACCTCCAGCAGGTGAGCAAATATGATTGCAATTTTTATCATAAAGATTAAATAATGCGTCAGGACAGTTTGCTGGTTCAAATAGATAAACAGTGTTTCCATTGTATTCATATTCAAGTACCTTATCTAAGTATTCGTCTTTTTGTTCCTTAATTTTTTTCTTAATGCAAGATGGAATGTCTTTAGGTACGTCAATTTTCTCACAGGAGAAAAAGCCTATCAATAATAGGCTTAATAAAATTTTTGTAATCATTGTTTTTTTTATTTTTTTCATAGTATCCACTTCCTTTTATTTAATAAAAAAATTATCAATATTTTCAACTATAATTATAGGTCTCGCTACACAACAGATTCCCGCTTGCTCTCTATTAAAACTTAATTTACCTTTTACATAACACTTTTGGGTTAAATCACAAGAATCTAATTTAACTTGTAATTCATCTATAGGAAAATGTACTTCAATAGAAATCCACGTTCCATTTGGAAGGGTATTCCCTTTATTTCTGTCGTAATGATTTGGATTATCGACCACACTAATGCCAGTATGTAGCCAATTTTCCCATTGAAACCTTTCTTTAGCTACGATATTAACCCAACCATACATCATTATATCTCGTTGCTCATTACTAATTTCCTCACATATAGAATAAGTATTCCAAAAAACAGCATAAACATCATTATAATTTTCCCAATCAATGGGTTTTACGTCCTTAGGATACTTTATTTTGCAACCTTTATCGCAAGATACAAACAAGAATAATATGGCTGTGAGGATTAAAATATATTTTTTCATAAGAATATTGTTTTTTTTTTAAATCAAATTGTGTCGCAAATTTACAAAAAATAATGATAAAAAAAGTGAAAATCAAAAAAAACGACAAAACATATTAATAACCCTTATTGCAACTAATTATCCCTAACAAAAATAGTTTACTTTGTTGGCTAAAATATTTGTAATCAAACATATAGAAGTTGAGCGATTTTTGAACGTTAGTACCCTAAAACATATAAGATTTAGGCTACATATTTTTTTTCTTCACTCTTTTTAACGTCAACAGGTTCATGGCGTTATTTTCCATGTTTTCAATGTTATTTCTTACAAATCGCAGTACTTGGTCGTAGTACAAAACGATAACGGGAGCATCGTCCATGATTAAAGCATCCATTTTTTTATACAATTCCAAACGTAAAGAATCATTGGTTGTACGCTGCGATTGTTCATACCAATTGTCAAATTGTTGGTTTTTATAATGGGTGTAATTGGGTCCCATGGGACAGAAGTTTTTAGAATAAAATAAGGATAAATAATTCTCAGCATCTGGATAATCGGCAATCCAAGAGCCTCTAAAAAAAGGTAATTCCGATTTGGCTATCATTTGACGTTGTGTCCCCGATTGCAGTTTGGATATTTTAATTTTAAATCCTATTTGCTGCAATTCGTAAGCTATGTATTGCACTATGTCCATGTAACTTTCCGATACAGATACGGTGATGGTTGGCATGCCTTTTCCATCGGGATATCCCGCTTTAGCAAGCAATGTTCGGGCTTTGTCGGGATTATAATCATAGCCATAGGTATGTGTAGTATCAAAAGGAGGTAAACCGTAAGGAATCATACCATAAACACCTGGTTTCCCTATATTACTTCTTAAAAATCTCAGCATTTTGCGGCGGTCAAAACCATAATTCAATGCTTGACGTACTTCTTTTTTAAGCAAGGGATTGGTGGCTGCATCTTTTTGGTTTTCGTCCATCAAAAAACCCAAGTATTCGGTATTCAAATAAGGCATGGTAAGCATGTAAATATGAGGAGCATACACAGGATTTAAACCACCATCTTTGGTCAATAATTCATCTTTATATGAAGCATCTAATCCCGACATAAAATCCAAATTTCCTTTTACAAACTCCATAAACACAGACTGTTTATCAATAATAAACGATATGGAAATAGCATCTAAATGCGGTAAACGTTCCCCCTTTTCAAACTCAAAATAGTCGGGATTTTTCAGTAGGATTAATTTCAAACCTTCTTTCCATGTTTTAAACACAAAAGGACCAGTTCCTACGGGATATTTCCGAAAATCTTTCCCATATTTTTCCACTACTTCGTGGGGAATTACCGAACAATATTGCATGCTTAACAAGCCCAAAAAAGGAGGAAAGCTTGATTGCAATCGAATGGTTAAGGTTGAATCATTTAGAGCGGTAAAAGCGTAACTACCATTTACATTGGTATCTACAACATGAAATATCCAAGCTCCGGGTGAGGCTACTTTTTTATCGACAATGCGATTAAAACTATAAACCACATCTTGAGCTATCATTTTTCTTTTCCCCTGGGGAAATGTAAAAAAATCAGTTTGATGAAAATACACATCTTGACGCAGGTAAAATGTATAGGTTTTTCCGTCTTCCGATATATCCCACGAGGAGGCTAAACACGGAAGTATATTTAATTGATCATCCAATTGTACTAATCCGTTATACAGTTGATTACAAGCCCATATATTGGCTTGATCCTTAGCAAAAGCAGGATCTAAAGAGGTTATGCCCGCCGATTCATTGTAGCGAAAAACCGTTCGACTTTCCTTGTTTTGTTGTTGAAAACAAGAAGTTAACACCATGGAACAAAGAAGAAAAACATATATATATATTGATTTCATAATTTACCAAATAACCGCATCTTGCTGAAACCATTTGCCCTGCAAACGCATGGTATGTTCAATAACATCTCTTACACAACCATCGCCGCCTTTAAATCCTGATATATAATCTGCAATTTCTTGAATTTCAATGGCTGCATCGTAAGGACATGCTTTAACACCTACCAACTGCATCACCTCATAATCAGGAATATCATCTCCCATAAACAATACTTCTTGCGAGCTTATATTTTTCGATTGTAAGTATTTATTGTAAACTTCGACTTTATTAGATGCTTTTAAAAAAATCTCCATTCCTTCAAAAACATCGTATCGTTTTCTCATACCTTCGGAATAGCCTCCTGAAATAACACAAATATTATATCCTTGTTTTAAAGCATATTGTATAGCGTATCCATCTTTCACGTTGGTATTTCTAATTTGTTCGCCATCACCTCCAACCCATATTTTCCCATCGCTTAATACACCGTCGAAATCAAAAATAAAAGTTGTTATGTGTTTAAGTTTTTCTTTGTAATTTATCATTTTCTTATGCTGTAAAAAATCTTGTGCAAAAATATATAAAAAACCGCTATAAAATCCTGCAATTTTTGCCAAAATCGTCCAATTTTCACATCAGTAGATATTTGTTGAAAAAATAAAACAAAAAAAATACATCTATTTTCTTTAAACAATTGATTGATAACCAAAAACATAATTCTTTATATGCTCTTATTTATTATTTTTCAAATAAAGTATTGTGATTAAAAATAATTTTAGTATTTTTGCAGTCCGAAAAATTAAAAATAAATTACTAATTAAAAGAATAGGAGAAGCATATCATAAGTACCAACTTTAGAAGATCAAATACGCGAGGTAGACGTCCTTTTCAGAAAAAAGAACAACCACACAGAATCAATCAAGGAATTACGGAATTGGTTGTCCGTGTTATTTTTGAAGACGGAGAATCGAAAATAGTTCCCATCAAAGAAGCCTTAGAATACGCACAACAAGCCAACTTAGACTTGGTTGAAATTTCGCCACAAGCCAATCCGCCTGTATGTAAAATAATTGATTATCAGAAATTTTTGTATAATCTAAAGAAAAAACAGAAAGATATTAAGGCTAAAACAGCTAAGGTTTCTGTCAAAGAAATACGCTTGGGACCCAATACAGATGAACATGATTTTAATTTTAAATTGAAGCATGCCATTGAGTTTCTGAAAGAAGGGAAAAAAGTTAAAGTTGATGTGTTTTTCAGGGGACGTTCCATTATTTACAAAGACCAGGGCGAAGAAATGCTGGTTCGTTTTGCAAAAGAATGTGAAGAATATGCTAAAATAGACCAACACCCTAAGTTAGAAGGTAAACGTATGATATTAATATTATCTCCCAAAAAATAAGAAATTGATTTTAAACACTATAAACAATTATTAATTTTCAAGTAAAATGCCAAAAATTAAAACGAAATCAAGTGCTAAGAAAAGATTTTCTTTGACCGGCACAGGAAAGATTAAAAGAAGACATGCTTATAAAAGTCATATTTTGACTAAAAAATCAAAAAAGCGTAAACGTAACTTAGGTTATGTTGCTATTGTTGATAAAGCAGACGTTAAAGCAGTTAAACAAATGTTAAACTGTTAGTTCAATAAAGTTATTAATTTACCATCAGCCAAAAATAAAGTTCGATACTATCGACGCTGACGTAAAAAAAGAAAGGAAATAAAATATGCCAAGAGCAGTAAATCATGTAGCTTCAAAACAAAGAAGAAAGAAAATCCTCAAATTGACCCGAGGATACTTCGGAAGACGTAAAAACGTATGGACGGTAGCTGTTAACACCTGGGAAAAAGGGCAACAATATGCTTACCGCGATAGAAAACAGAAAAAACGTAACTTCAGAAGTTTGTGGATAACACGTATCAATGCAGGTGCAAGAATGCACGGAATGTCGTATTCCGTTTTTATGGGTAATCTTCATAAAAAAGGAATTGAACTAAACCGAAAAGCACTCGCCGACTTAGCTATGAACAACCCAGAGGCATTTAAAGCCATTGTTGACTTAGTAAGAGATTAAAAATAACATTCTTTTGTGTTTAAAATCAATAAAAAAAGGAGCTTTAAAAGCTCCTTTTTTATTTCATAACTGTAAATCACTATTTTAAATACTCATAGTAAATAGTTTCAGTTTCAGTAAATTCTTCTCCAAACATTTCAATAGACATTTTAACTTCTACCTTTGTAGGGTATTTTTTATCGTATACATAAGAATAGTCATATTTCATTTCTATTTTTTCATCTATAAATGTAGCTGTATATAACACACTCAAAATATTATTTTCAGATAACATCATTTCTTCACTACCAAAAAGAGCATCTTTAAATGGATTTTTATATGTGTCGTAAGTATAAGTTATTAACGTGGAATAACCGTCCATATTTATTTTTTGAGTAGCTACATTGTTTTTGTCGTAGGTAAGCTCTATAATGGTAACATCTTCATTAGATTTACGTG
>JAAYRN010000039.1 GCA_012518765.1 Bacteroidales bacterium | reverse complement strand
GATTTACAACGCTTTGTAGTTTATGGCGATACTTCACAGCCAAGGGCTTCGCATCGCAGGTATGGGTTGTTGGCTACATTTGCTCAGGTGTATAGCAATGCAACGATTTCGGTAGGAGCCAGAAGCAGTAGAAATGCACAGGAAAAAGCAAAATCATTTCAAAGACTTAGTGTGATTGTTGGCAACAATCAGCCTAATTTTACGGTTGTTTGTAGAGGACAAACTAAACAAATCAAACAGGCAAAAAAAGGAATTACATTGTTAACCTTTGATTTTGCCGAGCCCGTTTCTCGTACTACCATTACTCTCAATGGTATGGCAGAAGTTTATGGAATTTCGCTTAGTGGAAAAAACGGTATAAGTGTGAGTAACGTACCTATGAGAGGGTCTTCGGGAACTATTTTTACTCGTATTGATTCTACTACCTTATCTCAATCCTATCAAACCATGAATGTAGCTTTGATTATTATGCAATTTGGAGGAAATATGATGCCACAAATCAAGGGCGAAAAAGCTATAAATAATTACATGAAAAACATAGGTAGACAAATTCAATATTTAAAGCGAGTAAACCCTCATGCTGAAATATTATTTATAGGACCTTCGGATATGGCAAAACGCATAGACGGTAAATTGCAAACATATCCCTATTTATCTCAATTGAATGAAGCATTAAAAAATACAGTATTGGCAAACAATGCGGCTTATTGGGATATGTTTAATGTAATGGGAGGTGAAAATTCAATGACACAGTGGGTGAAACATTCGCCGCCATGGGCTGGACCTGATCATATACATTTTACGGAAGCGGGTGCTAATCAAATATCTATAGTGTTGGCAAATACATTTTTAATGCACTATAATTTTTATAAACTTCGTAAGAATCAAAATCCAGCACTGATTGAAAAATTCATGCAATTAGATTAATGAGACTTTTTACATATATCATTTTATTTTCTTTTACACTGAATGTATACAGTCAGTCGGTGTATAGGGAGTTAAATACTAAGTTGATAACAGAAGAAGATAATGAAATAATATTTTTCAAAAAGGAAAAATCTTTTCTTTTTTTTAAAAAGTTAGATAGCTTGTTATTTGAAGGGAAAGGAAATATTAATATAATGCACATAGGAGGGTCTCATGTACAAGCTGGTACATTGACTCATGCCGTACGGACTAATCTTTTATCCACTTATCCACACATCGTAGGAGATAGGGGATTGCTATTTCCGTATACAGCGGCAAAAACAAATAATCCCTATAATTATAAAACGACCTATAATGGTAAATGGTTAGCATATAGAAACGTACACAAAAATTTACCCCATCCTTTGGGCTTGACAGGCATGCTGATTGTATCGCAAGATGAAGAGGCGGCAATACATATTCAAATGCGAAATAATGTTGATGTGTTTTTTGATTTCGATAGAATACGTTTATTAGGTTATTCCGATTCAGGCTACGTAACTCCCATACTTCAAACTCTTTCCGATTCAATTGAAGGGGAATACGATTCTATTTCAAAATCATACCTTTTTGTGCTTTCTGAACTTACAGATTCGTTTACTATTCGATTTGCTCAAGTAGTAGATACGCTATGGGAACCTTTTTATGTAAGGGGTGTAATTGTTGAAAATCAGTTGCCGGGGATTTCTTATCATGCCATAGGAGTCAACGGTGCAAGCGTACCATCTTATTTGAAATGCGAATTATTTGAGGATGATTTAACTTTAATAAATCCCGATTTATGTGTATTTGCCATTGGCATCAACGATGCAAGTGGAGATAATTTTGATACACTTGCTTTTAAGCAAAACTATGAAGCATTGATAGGAAAAATACAAAATGTAAATCCCGATTGTGAATTTATATTTATCACAAATAATGATAGTTACAGGCGTATTAAACGAAGATATTACAACAATACCAATGGAGCTTTGGCTAAGGATGTTTTTTATCGTTTAGCTGAAAAATACGAGGGTGGTGTTTGGGATTTGTTTTCATTGATGGGAGGGTTAACATCCATGAAAACATGGAAAAAAGAAGGTCTATCGAAAGCCGATAAAGTCCACTTTACGCCCGCAGGTTATACATTTTTAGGAGATCTTTTTTACAATGCACTTATGAAAGCATATTTAGAGTATTTACGAGAAAATCAGCAAAACTATGGAAATTAGCAACATATTAGTTTTTTTGAAATCCATATTTTCTTTCAATGAAGCACG
>JAAYRN010000038.1 GCA_012518765.1 Bacteroidales bacterium | reverse complement strand
GGCTATATTTCTATGTATAAACACATCTCCCGGTTCTGCCGCCATAATTATATCAGCTGAAACCCGACTATCAGAACATCCAATAAATAAATACTTCGGTTTCTGCCCCATAGACAGCTTCTTAAAGTAGTTAGGATCTATTCTTAATTGTTCCGCTACCCATTCTTCATTATGTTTAAATATATCTTTTATTTTCATGGTTTTACACTTAGTAACAGATCTTATTTTCAGTTAAACTTGTATACATAAAAAATATTGTAGTTATATAGTTATATTTTCACATAAAAAATAAACTTCCTCTGTCATAAAGTTTTCCTTAGTATAGCTCCACCATGTTGTAAATTATTATGTATTAAAAATCTCTTGTATCCTTTCCTTTCGAGGAATAAGTTTTCAATACCTTGGCTATACCTTTATTGAAAGCGAGAAATGTATTCTTAACAAAAAATATCGTATAAAAGATTGATTTACAAAAATATATGTTTTATTTTCTTTTAACTTCATGATTTTCAAATCGGTATATTTTCGATTGTGTGTGTAATTAACATAAATCACTGTATTTTATACTCAAAATCCCAATCGCTGATGGTGTCATCTTTTAAAAATTCTACTTTTTTAAATACTTTCAATAAGTCATTTTTATTCCCTTTTTTATAGCCTATAGCTGTATTGTACTGCTTGGAATTTATGCTAATACTTAGCGTTGCATTGTTTACTTGTTTGATTTGATTGAAAATTTCTTTCCATCGAGCTGTATCCACTAATTCTCTAAACGACACATGAAAAGGTCCCGCTATTAATACTTCTTTATTTATCAGCCCTTCGGAAGGGTGTAAGCCTATGCGTAAAATCGCAACATTATGTTTTTCAAATAATTTCACTATATCTTTTGTCCATTTAACTGCTTTTTCAATGCTTAGGGGAGTGTATTTTTTTTGTTGGTATAATTTTTCTAAATGCGTATCTTTGATAACCAACGTAGGATAAATTCGGGTGTAATTAGCTCCTAAATCCACTATTTTTTGAGCGGTTTTCATGCTTTTTTCATAGGTATCACCCGGCAAACCTATCATCATTTGCAATCCGAGTTGAAACCCATTTTTCAAAATCAAATCAGAAGCTCTTTCTACATCTTCTACAGTATGTCCCCTACCCGCTTGCTTTAACACTTCGTTGTCTAACGATTGTGCTCCCAACTCAATGATGCGTACACCAAAATTTTTCAAATTATCCAATATGGGCTGGGTGGTATAGGTTGGGTGTGTAGAGATTTGTAATTCATTTATTTTACCTTTATTTATATACTGTTTTCCTATACTAAGGTATTCATTTTGTTCTTCTATGGACATGCCTGTAAAACTTCCTCCAAAAAAAGCAATGCGTTTCCAAGCCGACGTAGGCATGCTTTCCAAATACATTTCAATAATTTGATGTATTTTATCTGCTGATGATATTTCTACCGTATTGGCAATATGATACTGATTGCAATATACACAACGAAAAGGGCATGCTTTTTCGGGAATAAAAACAGGAATTACATAATGTGTTTTCATTGTATTTTCAATGTGTTTTGCAATAAATAGGCTTGAGATTCATTGCCTTTGTTACACAGTAAATCGAAAATACTTAAGTTGGGAATAAATCCTGTTTTATCAATAAACACTTGATTATAAGGTTCTATTTCATTAAAACAATAATCTGATTTTTTACAAGAAACAGGATTAATAATATCTCGTAAATCGCAATCTATTTTCGATGGATTTTTCTCGTAACTATCTGTATGTATAAATGTTTTATTTATTTTCAATAAATAACAAAGCGTTTGAAACAGCTCGTTGTTAAAGTCTAATAAATAATCGAAGCGTTTGGTATAAAAAGGCTCTAAATAGTCGCGGTAATACAGAAAAAAAGGACTTTTATTGTATGCTGTTTCCAATGTTTTCCAATGAACTGCTTGCCATTTTTCACTGTAATTAATTTTCATACTATGTATTGGACAATGATTTGCAATGGTTTTTGATACGGGAATGGTTAGCGTATGTATGCCGTTTACATTTGCTATGGAGCAATGATTGGCATAAGTGCGTCTTTTGAAGTATTCGTGTGTTTCTAAATAAGCAACATTTGACGATAAATACAAGATAAAATATTCTATAGGAGGCATATAAGCTGTGGAAAAAAGTATTGAATCTATCGTTTTTGTCATTTTAATAAACGAATAAAAGTTTATTTTATAATTCTATCTTGATGTTTACTGATAAAACTTTCCCAACTACCGTATTTACTATCTTTGATAAATGAAGTGGACTGGAAATAATGACAAACAGCAATGCCTAAAGCATCGGTAGCATCAAAGTAAGTAGTTGTTTCTTTGATATCTAACAATCGATACAACATAGCCGACAATTGTTCTTTGGAAGCACTTCCTTTTCCAGTTACCGATTGTTTTATTTTACGTGGCGAATACTCAAACACAGGTATATTTTTATGCAAAGCGGCTGCAATCGCTGTACCTTGCGCCCTACCCAATTTGAGCATAGATTGTACATTTTTGCCAAAAAAAGGTGCTTCTATTGCCATGACATCGGGCAGGTATTCTTCAATTAGTTGCAACGTAAATTCAAATATATGTTTCATTCTCAATAGCTGTTCATCTTTACTATTCAGCTTTAACACGTCCATTTTTATCAAATGTATTTGTTTTTTTTCAATATGTATTAATCCGTAACCCATGATATTGGAACCCGGATCTATACCTAAAATTATTTGATCGTTTACTTGTACACTCATTTTTCTGCAAAGATAACAAAAAGACAAATATTCACAGACTTAAATAATATTTTTTTGAAAAATAGCGTTAATAATGTGTCCTAATCACATTATATACAAAATGAAACAAGCTCAATTGGTTTTAATAGCCGATCATTATTTGGATTTTAAAGACAAAGAAGCAATTATTAATTTGTGTCTAAATCAAGATTTAAAAGAATCTTTGCAAAATGCTTTAAATATTCAATCTCATTTAGAAAACAACAAAAAACCCGATACAGCCGAAGATATTATATTCAAAAAAAAAGACACCAATGGAGATTTGTATTTCACAGTTAATCAAATAGATATACGTATATCTAAACATTTAATTCAATTTAATTTCCCTTTTATTTTCCGTGCTATGCTGGATTTTGATGCCTTGAGGCAAGCCTATCATGTTTTTTTATACTTTTTTCTATCACCTTTTCAAACAACTGAAATTGCGTTATTTCCATCGTTTTGGAAATATGATGAACATGAAATTAAAAACGAATGGCACAAGAAAAGACTTTATAAACTTCAAGATAAAATCGTAAATCATGCCTCGTCCTTTAAACGGTCTAAATTAAACCTAAATCACTGCTTAGGTGAACCTAAATTTGACAAAATGGAAATTATGTCGAAAAAATATAAAATTTGGACTTACATCAAATATAAAGACTTGATATAAAATAAATAAAAGTGGAAAGTTTGTAAAGTTATAAAGTTCATAAAGTTTTTGTTATCCATAAATTACACATGAAATTAAAACTCAAATGCGTAATTTGGGTTTAATGAATCAACGTTTACTTTCCCCAAACACAAAAGTCCGAAAATAAAAATAAGCGAGGGTATTAATTAAAATAATTCCCTCGCTTATAAAATTACCTGTAAACAGGCAAATCATTGTGTAACTTCGTTTTTTTAGAAAAAGGAATAGAGCGTGCTTGTTGAGCGTAGTCGAAACAAAGCCCATGCCCTTTTCTCCTTTCCACTCATCTAATCCTTTACGCAACGAACAGAAAAATTAAAGTAGCTAAATCTGAAAACATCGCTACTATTATAGGAAAAACAGTTAAAAAGCCCGAATCGCACGCACATAGCCCATACTGACCTTAGAGGAGGGATCCTGGTAACCATAACCAAATAACTGCCCCAAAGCATGATTGCTATCATACTCGTTAGAAGTCCAATAGACGACACTATTAGTAAAACCGCCAACCGTAGCTCGTTGCAAATACAATAGATTTAACTCGTATTTTGAAGGCAAGTACCAGTCACCATATCCACCACCCTGATAGTTAGCACATATTTGAGCTGCATAATTTCCTGCACCTTGATTAGCAATAATACGCTCTGTATTATACTGTCCACTATAGACACCATCTCTAACAGCATTAGTAATTGCAAATGTTCCATTATACCATTGTACTCCTGTGTCTTGGTCGGCTATGGCTGCAATTAAGCCATGCTGTCCTGTGGAATCTAACCAAAATATAATGCCACCTTGGTAGGCTTGTCCAATAGTAAGCGTTGAACCACCTGTTGCACTAATGGTATCTCCAACAATAGTAATGTTAGTACCTGCAACTAATTGGTCTTGTTTATTGTTCCAATTAGCTGTATCTGTCGCTGTGATGCCACTGGCTACAGAAGCATTAAACATAGGGTCGGTTTCGGT
>JAAYRN010000037.1 GCA_012518765.1 Bacteroidales bacterium | reverse complement strand
AACAAAGACGTAAAAGTTGTAAGAAACATTCCATCTGTTTGTAAGCCACCTATAAACGAAAGCAAAGAATCTTTGAATTTGCCTATTCACCAAACGATATTAATTTTACAAGGAAATGCTATTCATAGAGATAGAGGAGGAGAGGAAATAATAGAAGCCATGCCGTTGATTGAAAATGCTTTTTTGTTGGTAATAGGTAGCGGAGATGTAATTCCAGATTTAAAGCAACGAACAGCAGCATTGCAAATTTCAGATAGAGTGAGGTTTATAGATAGAATCCCCCCTGAAAAACTGTTTAATTACACCTATTTTGCCGACATAGGTATTGCGTTTGACAAAGATGTTAGCTTAAATCATTTTTTTAGCTTACCCAACAAAATATTTGATTATATCAGGGCAGAAACCCCTTATTTGAGTTCTAATTTGCCTGAGCGAAAATTTATTACAGAAAAATATGAAACGGGAGTGGTTTTGCCACAGCTTACACCACAAACCATTGCCGATACGGTAAATAAATTGATGAAAGATAAAGATTTTTATCAAATCTTAAAAGAAAACTGCAAACAAGCTGCCACAGAACTGACTTGGGAAAATGAAGAAAAGACGTTAAAAGAAATCTATAAAAACTTGTTTGTTTTTGATTGAAAATACTGCGTTTTTTTGTACCTTTGCACCTTAATTTTATAAGGAATTTATTACTCAAATAAAACAAGAAAGAAATCAAAATGAGAAAGTATTTTTTTATTAGCTTAATTTTAATTTTAGCACACGTAGTTAACAGTAGTCCAATTGATACAAATTTGGCAAAACAAGTAGGTACCACCTTTTTGAACAAAGTAAATCAAAATAAAAATCAAA
Organism: Bacteroidales bacterium; assembly: GCA_012518765.1. Lineage (GTDB taxonomy): Bacteria > Bacteroidota > Bacteroidia > Bacteroidales > WCHB1-69 > UBA5266. The sequence continues at coordinate 2,720 of JAAYRN010000037.1, read as the reverse complement.
AAAGTATACCAGATTTACACTTGGTACACCAAGAAGCTTCCTTACAAAAAAGTGAAAATCAAAACGTATATTTTTACGTTTACAATTTAAGCAATCAAGGTTTTATTATTGTATCGGCTGATGATAGAGTTGAGCCCATTTTGGGATATTCACTTCAAGGTGATTTCGATTTAAATAATATACCTCCTGCTTTATCAGAAATGTTGAAAGTATATAAAAACACAATTGATTATGTGATAACCAATAATATACCAGCAGGAGCTGAAATCACACAATCTTGGCAGGATTTGATAAGTGGAAATATTCCTACAAGAAAATCATCTTCTGTAGATCCTCTTATTGAAACACGTTGGGGGCAGTCGGGAAGGAAATATAGTTCTGTGTTTTACGAACTATACAACAACATGTGTCCTTACGATACAGATAAAAGTGAACTCACTTTAACGGGGTGTGTGGCTACAGCTATGGCTCAAATAATGAGATATTGGAAGTATCCAAGCATAGGAATGGGGTCTCATTTTTATACCCATACAAAATATGGTCCTTTATACGCTGATTTTGAAAGCGTACACTATGATTATGATTCCATGCCCGTACAGTTAAATAACCTAAGTACAACAGGACAAATTGATGCTGTAGCAACTGTAATGTATCAATGCGGTGTGAGCGTAGATATGAAGTACGGTGTAGACGGAAGCTCTTCAAGTTTACTTGAGTGGACTAAAGGAGCTCGAAGCGGAGAGTATGCCCTAAAAACAAATTTTGGATTTTACAATGCAAAAGGAATCAAAAAAGAAAACTATACGGAAAGTCAATGGGTTGCTATATTGAAAACAGAATTAAACGAATCCAGACCCGTATTGTATAGAGGAGAAAGCTCCAGTGGTGGACATGCTTTTATTTGCGATGGCTATGATGCAAATAATAAATTTCACATGAACTGGGGATGGGAGGGGTATTTAGATGGATATTTTACTATAACTTCTTTAAATCCAGGTACAAGCAGTTATAACAACAATCAAGGAGCTATCATAGGCGTACAGCCTTTGGGCGTAGAAATTACACCCGATGCAAACAATATTATTTATGTTACTACAACAGGAAGTGGTGATAGTTCGGGCTCTTCATGGGCAAATGCAACTCCTTATTTGTCCTTAGCTATGACCAGAGTAGCTAACAAACCATTGAAAATATGGGTGCAAGCAGGAACTTATTACGGAGATACTTCCCAAGCTACAGCTTTTAATGTGGGAGCAGGAAATGCCGTTTACGGAGGATTTAAAGGTAATGAACCCGCTAATTACGACTTATCATGGAGAGATATATCAAATAACCAAACTATTTTGGATGGACAAGGTGTTCAGCAAGTAGTATATTTAGCAGAACCTGCCGTAGGAACGACTATTTGCGATGGTTTTACCATCCAAAATGGATATACTTCAGGAGGGTTTGAATACGGAGCAGGAGTTTTGATGCAAGATAGTACCTTACTGATAAATTGCACCGTAAAAAACAATAAAACTATAGGGGCAAATGCTTATGGAGCGGGAGTTTATGCTTTAGGTGGAAAAATAGTTAATTGTTTTATTCATGATAACATAGTTGAAAATGCAAGTGGAGGAGGTGGTTTGTGTATCAAACAAGGAGAAAAGGCAACCGTGGTAAATTCGATTATTTATAACAACGAAGGAAAATTTGGAGCAGGTATATTAGCTTGGGGCAGTGGCGATTTTATCAATACCAACATAGTTAACAACATAGCATCTACTAGCGGAGGAGGTTTATATGGAAATGGAGAAGGTGCGGTGTGTAAGTTTACAAACTGTATTATTTGGGGAAATAAACTTAAAGCCAATTCCAATCAAATTAGATTTGGTTCTACTACGGCTGTGGTAAATTATTGTGCCATAGAGGGAGGTTATACTGGAAGTAACAATATAGATATAAACAAAGAAAACAACGGAAGTAATCCATCTGAAAAATATGTCAACTTTTTAAATCCCACAAACGGAGAATATAAATTAGTAGAAGGCTCGGTTTGCATAGATGCTGGTGATCCTAATGTTACTTATTTAGGCGATATTAATTTTGACATAAGTGGCACAGCTCGTATCAAGGGAGGAAACATTGATATAGGTGCTTATGAATACGGTTGTGTATATCTTACAAGCATTTACGATAGTATTTGTCAAGGAGAAATATATGATTTACATGGGTTCAATATACAAACAGATTCGGCAGGATTATTTGTATATTCCAAAATGTTAGGAACTTATGGCGACTGCGATAGCGTGTTGCAACTAAACTTAAAAGTAATGCCTACCTATAAAACACAATTTACCATTAGAATGGCAGGATCTTATTCATGGAACGACTCTGTATATACTAAAAATGGAACATATCAGCAGTTGTTTGTAGCTTTAAATGGTTGCGATAGTGTAGTTACGCTTCATTATACTAATACGACATCTATACAGGACTACGAGGCTAATAGAGATGTTTTGATTTATCCCAATCCATCAACCGATTATATACATATTCAGTTTTCAGAAGATATTTCTGTTTCTTACAATGCTCGTATATATGACATTACAGGAAAATTACAAGCAAGTTATGAGTTAAATAATACGAGCAATCGAATAGATGTTTCTAATTTAGCAAAAGGAATTTATTACATTCAATTACAACGAGAAAATACATTTTTACGAACCAGTAAGTTT
>JAAYRN010000036.1 GCA_012518765.1 Bacteroidales bacterium | reverse complement strand
TTATTTCCTAATATATTTTTATTATCAATAGTTGTCATATTCAATTTTTACATTAATTTCTTTTAATTTTTTCACAATTCTACTGATTTTAGTTCCAATATTTGTTATAGAAAGTCCCATAATATCAGCGATTTCCTTATGTGAACGTTTATCCAAATAAAGTAACATAATTGTTTTATCAATGGTATTTAAATGTTCCACCAAAGCATATAAATTTTCAATTATAATATCATCTTCTTGTGTAGAAATATATTCCTCAATTCCATCAATAGATGAAAAGCAAAGAATGTGTTTTCTGTTATTACTTTTCTTGCTGTGTAAAATAGATATGTTTATAGCTATTCGATATATCCATGTGCTAATGAGAGCATCTCCTCTGAAACTATCAAGACTTTCCCAAATATTAATAAGAATTTCTTGATACAAATCATCCCAAATTTCTTGTTTATCAGCACAATAAAAGAAAATTACCCGCCGAATATTTTTTTCATTATCTGCAATTATATTATTGAAATATGCTGTTTTTTTAGCTTTATCCATATCCCTACTTACTCCTCTTTACTATACTAATTAGTTAACACAAACTATAAAAAATCACACTTACATCATTAATTATTTTCTAAACACAAATATATATTTTAAACATTTTCCTTTGTAAGTCAAATTCAACTTTATGAAATAAAATTATTTGTTATGTGATTTTTTCAAAAGAAAAATAACTAATATATTAGAGAAATTTAGATTTTCAAAATTTCTGAATCTTAATTAGTTTTTTTATTATCATTTAAACTCAAATTCATGAACAAAAAAATATTTTTAACAGAACTCATAATCGGTATATCAGGTGTAGTTTTAATATCATTTTTTGGAGTAAATGGCGTTGCAGTATTTGCTTTGTATGCTATTGTTCCTTTTTTTAAAGAAAAAAAGGAGGAATCAATTGAAAGTAAATTATTATTTTACAAAACAAATTCTATTACATTTGCAGCGGGATTTTTATTGTTATTTCTACTTTTCTTTATCCAAGAAATTAAATTAATCACAAATAATTCATTGCAAATAAAAGATATTTGGTTATATTTATTTACCTCATTTTCATTATTTATCCATGGAGTGATTGGATTAATTTTTTTAAGACGAATAAAAAGATAAATTATAATAAAAGGAGAGGTTACCCTCTCCTTTTGTCTTTATAGAATTGCACACCTATTTTAGTGCATAATATTTATTTTCTTTACCAAATCTCCATTTTCTGTTTTTATTTTAACTATATAAATTCCGTTTAACAAATGATCGGTATCTAAGATAACATAACGGGTGTTATATTGTTGAGCAGATACTCTTTGTCCGAGTAAGTCATAAATTTCTATTTGTTTTATCACTTGATCCCCTTGTATTTGTATAAACGAATTAGCTGGATTTGGAAACACCTTAATATCGTTAAGATTTGCCTCTTCTACACTTGTAGCATAATCTATAGATAAATCATCAATATATAATTGTGCAATAATATTAGATGTTTTGGGACTGAGGCAATGAAGTCCTATGTAATAGTAGCCGGGTTCTTCAACATCGAAACGAGCTATAGCTTGCTCATATCCACGTGTTTCTAAATCATTTTGAGGTACTCTATTTATAATATCATCTTTTTTAAACAAATACCACATTGCGTAAGTTTCTTGATATTTTTGTTCTTTAGCCCACATCACCTCTAATCTTTGTGGCTGTTCTTCGTCTGTTGTTCCGTACCAAAAAGACAATTCATAAGTCTGGGCATTAGGAAAATGTATAAGTTTAGTAAAAAACCAATCATCGGCATCTGTATTGGGATTTCCAGGGTAACGCATTGAGCCACTTCCTTTACGAGCAAAAGCCGCAGAACTCAAATCATCAATCCAAGTCGATTCGTCTCTGTATACATTATATACTTTTATTCCTGCAATATCATCGGGAGATTCAAATCCATTGTAATATGGAATTTCTCCAGGAGTAACATTATCAACAATGGTTAATATAGTATCGTTGCTTCTATCTACATCGTTGGCAACTCCTAAGAATAACAAAAGGGTATCTCTTTTCCCTAATTGGAAAAATTCTTTTCTTGGAAACGTAACTTGTACAGTATCCAATGGGGCTATTTCTCTTTCAAATTTATGATGTTGGGTGTAATCGTAACTACTTGCAGATGCTTTTACATACCACATATCAAATGATGTTACATGAGCTCCCATATTTTTTACTACTGCTGTAATTTCAACCGAATCGGGAATATTTTGCATAGGTAATTCGGGAGATATAATTCCTACTAACTCCAAATCAGGCATTGAAACCGTTCCTATTGTTACATTATCTATTTGAATAGCTCCATCAAAATTATAGCTATCAAAATGGATTCTAAAGGCTATATGTATGTGTTTATCTATGTAATCGGACAGTGAAAAAGAATAAAACTTCCAGTTTTGTAACGATATGTCTTCCGATTTGAATGAAATAACTTCATCTTTAAAAGAAGTTGTTTTGTCATCTGTTGTTGAAATTAATACATCAAGGTTATAATTTCTTCCTCCTAACGAGTTATCTATCCAAAAACACAAGTAATCGCTTTCGGCTATACTGTCTATTCTGGGTGAAATTAACCAAGAGTCGGTTCGATTTCCTCCTCCGTTATAGAAAGCTCCTACTTTTTTGTTGTTGGGATCTCCGTCTGGAGGAGTTGTAAAAGTAGGCTCATGGGAATTGTTATACAACGGAGTTCCAACTAATCCGATAGTCCATGACTTGTTAATAGCAGTTCCTCCCTGAAAAGTAGGTTCTACGTCTACTACTTTCCAGCCACTGGTTGTAATGCCAGCCCATTCAAAATTTCCATCTAATTTAGATACCTGTGCACTAACAAAAAAGGACACAAATACAGACGTTAATAGAATAAATAATCTTTTCATCTCTCAAATATTTTTTTAAATTAATTTTTTCTTTTGACTATGCAAAAATATACAAAAAGTTAATAGTTTCGTCAAAAATCTATTTTTTTTTTAATAATGATGGTAAGGCTCTTTGTTTAAGATTGTAAAGCCTCTGTAAAGTTGTTCTAAAAAGAACAACCTTATCATTTGATGAGAGAAAGTCATAGAAGAAAACGACAATAAAATATGTTCTTTTTGATACAATTCATCTGAAAAACCATAGGGACCTCCTATTACAAAAGTTAGTCTTTTTATTGACGTATTCATTTGTTGTTGTATAAATTCTGAAAATTGAACCGATGTAAAATTTTTCCCCCTTTCGTCTAACAATACTAATCTTTCTGAAGATTCTAATTTATTTAATATCAATAAACCTTCTTTTATTTTTTGTTCTTTTTTGCTTATTCCCTTTTTGTATTTTAATTCTGGTATTTCAATAAATTCTATATCAATATAATGTTTGAGTTTGTTTAAGTAAATAGAAACTCCTTCTTTTAAGTACTTTTCTTCCGTTTTTCCTATCGCAATGATTTTTATTTTCATTTTTCTAAACTTTCGTAAATAAGGTCTTGTATTTTTGTTCGGATATTTAATTTTGTAATTTTTTGATTTTCTGCATCGGGGTAAATTCTATTTGATAAAAATATGTAGATAATATCATATTTGGGATCGACCCAACAATAAGTGCCTGTAAATCCGCTATGTCCATAGCTTAACGGAGAAGCGTAATTGCTACACATTCCCTTCCCCTTGTTGCGCGGAGGTTTGTCAAATCCAAGTCCACGCCGAGAAGAACGTGAATAATAAGAAGTAAAATGTTTTATTGTTGAAGGATTTAAATATTTTTTCCCTTGATATGTTCCTTCATTTAATAGCATTTGCAATACTGCATACAGGTCATCTGCCGAAGCAAATAAACCTGCATGTCCCGAAGCTCCTCCTAACATAGCCGCCCCTTGATCGTGTACATAAGCCTGTATTAATTGTTTTCTAAACAATGTATCCTTTTCAGTAGGAGGAATATAATGTGATAGTATTTTTTGATTGGGATTAAACAAAATAGACTGTAATCCCATGGGAGTATAAAAATGATTATTCAAATATACGTCCAATGTCTGCCCCGAAACTTTATATACTAAATCTGAAAGCAAATAAAATCCTAAATCGCTATATTCGTATTGCTTATCTTGTTTTAAAGGAGAAAGTACAATTTGATGAAAGATTGTATCAACATACATATTATTCATATACATATTTTTACATACTTCGATGGAATATTTTTTTGAATAAGTAGAACTAAAAATAAGAGGATTCCATTGGTTGGTAGAACCCGTAAGTGTTTGTTTATAAAACGGTATCCAAGATTTTAATCCTGCCGTATGTGTCATCACTTCGGCAATACTTATATTTTCTTTGTTGCTTCCTTTTAAATAAGATAAGTGTTTTGATAATTTATCTTGCAAATTTATTTTATCTTCCTCATATAATTTCATAATTGCCAAGGTAGTAGCAGCAATTTTTGTGATAGATGCCAAATCGTAAACATCATTATTTGCAACTAACACATCGTTTTCATACGTATGAAAACCAAATGATTTATTGTAAACAACCGTATCCTTGTGGGCAATTAATATGCGACAACCTGGATAGGCTTTCATTTTTATTCCCATTTCAGCCAAGGAATCTATTTGTGGAAAAGAAACGGTAGAAAAACAGGTTTCTTTTGTATAAATTCCTGTATTGTAAGTATAATCATTTAAAAATACGGGCAATTTTCCTCTTATAGGACGTAAGCCACATAAGGCTTCGCCCACTGCTTTTTCGGCAACTGCAACAGGATGATAGGCTATTAAAATGGTTGAAAATCTATCATTAAATGGAATATAATCCAATACATAAGGATTCCCCATTAACACAAAAATTACAGTTGCTCTTTTGCTCAACGCATCTAAAAAAGATAAAACTTCACGAGTAAGTCCATAATCATTTTTAGGATATTGATTAACAGTATGTAAACTTACTAATACAATTTCTCCCGAATCGCACAAATTATTTATGTTAAAATCATTTTTTTCTAATTTTTTTTGAGAAATACGTGTTGTATGAATAGGAATATAATTAGAAATTGTTGATTCTAAAGTGGTATTTCTCCTGTTATCCAATCGGATATGGGTTAGTTTTTTTTGTGTAATGTATTGAAATGGAATTATATTTCCTTCATTTTTTAGCAATGTCAACGATGATTGAGTTAATTGGGCATATATGTCAGCAGCTTCTTTTGAATTAATATCTTCGTATAAATTTTTTATTTCTATAGGTTTTATATTGGGTAGGACGTATTTTTCTTTGAATTTCAACATTTTAATACACTTTTGATTGATGTCTTCTTCGGTTAAAATTCCTTGTTTAATAGCTTCTTTTATTTTTTCTATCACAACATAAGGTTCTGCAGGAAGTAATAATAAATCGTTTCCAGCAGCTAACGCATTTACTTCCAAATCTCCCGGAAGATAGTGATTGGTTATTCCTTTCATTTCAAGACCATCGGTAAAAACCAATCCATTAAAACCCATAGTGTGTATTAATAGTTCTTTTATAATCTTAGCTGATGTTGAAGAAATAGAACCCTCTATAGAATCCAAAGCAGGCACATTCAAATGTCCTACCATCATTCCGTCAATTCCCGCTTCAATGGCTTGGCGAAATGGATATAATTCAATAGAATCTAATCGTTTACGATTGTGTTTAATTACAGGTAAACTAAAATGTGAATCAGAGTCTGTGTCTCCATGTCCCGGAAAATGTTTGGCTACAGCCATTACTCCTTGATCTTGCATTCCTTTCATATAAGCAATTCCATATTTAGCAACTATTTGAGGATTAGCTCCAAAAGAACGGCTATTTATGACAGGATTTTTAGAATTACAATTAACATCTACACACGATACAAAATTAACATGTATTCCCATTCTTTGGCATTGTTTTGCAATAATACTTCCCATTTTATAAATATCTTCTATGTTTTGTGTAGCTCCCAATGCCATTTGTCGGGGATATAACTCTACGCTATCCAATCGCATAGCCAATCCGTATTCTGCATCTATGGTTACCATCATGGGAATTTTACTTATTTGCTGCATTTGATTAGTCATAATCGCTTGTCTTGCAATTCCTCCTTGGAAAAAACATACTCCACCAAACTGATATTTAGCAATGGTATCCAATAAATTGCTAACATAGGTTTCATCCTTATTAGAAAAAGCCCGAACAACCATTAATTGAGCTATTTTTTCATCCAAGGATAAGGTTGTAAAAACAGAATCTGCCCACGATATATTCTTTTGATTAACAGGATATTGTATGTTTTGAGAAAACAAAAAAGAAGAACTATAAAAACAAAAGAATAAAAAAGAAATGATAAATTTTTTATACATAGCTATTTAAAATATTTTATTGTTAAATATTAAATATCCAAAACTAAGATTGAAAATAAAATCGGGATCATTATGAGAATACCAAGAAAGATTTAAAGTAATAGGTCCAAGTTTTGTTGTGTAAGCTATAGATGAATAAGCCATAATTGCATATCGTTTGAAATATTTTTCATAGGATGGCGTATAATCTATATTTTTATTGATAGAAATAATAGGCTGAAAATAATAGGCTTCTAATCTAAACTGCAAGCCTTTGTAAATTTTAAATGTATTTCCAAAACCAGCAGCTAAAAAACAAGGTTCTCTATAAGTAGGCAAATATGCAATGTTGCTTTCGTGGGTTGGGGCAAAATAATTTGATCTTAGTTTAGTGGCATTATAGCTTGAAAACAACGGTAAATTTGACCAAACGGCCTGTCCTATAAGTCCTAAACTATACCATTTGCTAAATGGAAATGACTTATGTACATATACATTTGTACTAAACCAATTCATGTTTTTTATAGAACTTTCTCTTACAATGGAAGTACTCCCTGGCATATTAATTTCACTTCCTTCAAAATAGTTCAATTTTATTTTTAAAAACATCCCTTCTGTTGCAAAATACTGATAATCGGAAGTATTGTATTCGAAAACAAGATAAGGAGTTGTTCCCTTAAAATAATTAACATCGTAATTATCTTCTTTTAAATATACATTGCTCTGATAATATTTATCATGCGTATGCATTACTGTAATTCCTCCGTATACTTTAGCTTTATTAGCAACCGGAAAAGCAAATCCATAATCAAAGAAAATTTCCTCGTGAATCAAGTAAGAAGGGGTTTCGCTTCCGACAAATGAACGATAGGTATTAAAATAATTCCACCGATTATATCCGACTTTAACTAATTGATTAAAAGTAGGTTTTTTAAAATAATCCAAACGTGTAGAGGCAACCAACGAGTTATAATATCTTCCAAAATAAGCATCTAATCCCGCTTCTATTGATTGTAATCCAAGATATTTATATTGTAATTGAAGGAATAAAGTGGTATAAGCATTTGCCGAAATATATCCTCCAAAATTGGCTTGAAAAGGTTTAATAGAACTTGCATGTAATATAACTTCATAGTAATTCAAAATCGAATCGTAAACCAAATATGGATATAAATCTTTGATTTTATCTTCCATAATTAATTTAAAATACCGTGCTTTAAACTCTTCCAACGTAATTATTTCATTTTTTTCTAAAATAATTTTTTCCATAAAAATAGACTGTGAAGGATTGAGTCCCATTACCTTTACCGAACCTACTAAAATTTCCCTTCCCTTTTGTTTATACTCTTTTCTCTTTTTCATTAAAGAATCGGAAGATATACGTCTTGGTATTTTATTTTCAAATACGTGTAAACTATCCATCATTGTTTGATAACCGATTTGAACAAGTTGTTTAGTTTCGTTAAAATCAGTTATAGTTAAATCTGGAAGATCAGGTTTTATAATAATTCCGTCCTTGCAAAATATTTGATCCTGTTCTTTTTCAACAATCATATTCATAAAAGTAGCTATCAGGTTATCTTCTGTTGGTTCTTTTACTGGAGCTGCTACTTTTACTCCTATAATATAATCTACATCAGGCACTTGACACATTACATCTACAGGAAAGTTATTAACAATTCCTCCATCATACATTAAATTTCCATCGATACGAATAGGGCTGAAATAAATAGGATACGTCATCGAAGCTCTGACTGCATCTTTCAACGAGCCTCCGTCTAAAACCACTTCTTTTCCGTTAGTAACATCGGTTGCAATACAACGAAAAGGGATCAACAAACTATCGAAATTATAGTTAGCAATGTAATCTGATTTTGAAAAATATTCCAAAAAAGAAAAATCCATCCGATAGGGTGCTACTATATTCAATGACAAATAAGGGGCAAATATCGCCGAATCTAAATCAAATCTCAGCTGAACCCATGCTGAGTTAACTTCTTGTCTTTTAAAGAAATAATAATATCTATCTTCTATTTTCCCCGTTAATATATTTTCTAATTCTTGTCCACAAAAAATTTCTTCCATCTCTTCGGGAGTATAACCTGCGGCATATAAGCCTCCAACTATAGCCCCTATAGAAGTTCCCACTATATAATCGATAGGAATTTCCCTTTCTTCCAAAGCTTTAATAACCCCAATATGTGCCATCCCTCTGGCTCCTCCTCCACTCAAAACTAAACCCACTTTTTGAGCAAATGAAGCAGTAACACAAAGCAATAAACTTAAAATTATGATTGTCTTTTTTCTAATAGCAAGCTTATGTTTCATAGTTTGTTAACGTATTTTTTTAATCAGAAGTATTTTTATTTGTAAAAAATTAATTTTACACTGTTTGCAAGAAATTATAATTTTCTTTTGATTTTAATTGAATATATATATATCTTTGCATTGTAATAATTACAACTATACAAAAGAGTTAATATGCAAGAATTAAAGATTTTAAACTTAGAAATTGAAAGTAAAGTCTTGCAATTAATCGAAAAAAACAAAGAATTAATCAGAAAAAACAAGAAATTAAAAAATAAAAACAAGGAGTTAAATCAAATAATTAACAGTTTAGAAATAAAAATAAAAGATCAAACAGAGCAATTAGTTAAATTAAAACTTTCAGAAACATTAAAAACATCTACCAAAAACACAGATGTTAAGTTAAAAATAAATGAATTATTGCGGGAAATTGAACATTGTATCTGTTTGCTAAACGAGTAAAAGAAGATGGAAGATAAAAGAAAATCTATAACAATATATATTGCTCAACAACCGTTTAAGTTATTAGTTACTGACGAACAAGAGGAACTATATCGAAAAGCGGAAGATAAAATATCACAATATATCAAGTCTTTAGCTTCCAAACAAATTACTGATAGATTTACCCAAATGGGTTACGCATTGATAAATTTTGCTATAAAGGAAACATATTTAACTGAAAAGCAACACTATATTGATACAGATTTAAAGAAAAGTTTAAAAAATTTACAATCAGTTTTGTTGAATGTTATATCGGAAATGGAAGCTGAAGAGTAAATCGTTCTTTGAAAATAAAAAATACACATACGGATTAGTCCCGCACAAAATCGTATACGTTTGTTAAACTCAACAGTAACAAATTAGTTGGGTGTCTCATTGTTAATAAAGTGATTGTATACCAATCAGTACTTGAGGAACAGTGGATGCTCATAAGCTTAATAACATCGGAGTTTAATTAAGCCTTTAATGATTTTGTCGGGACTTTTTTCATATAAATAACTAATATAAAATTATTAACACACATTATGACTATTTATATCATCACAGGAATTTTAAGTATTGGAGTTGGTTTTATAATTGCTTATACTATCCTAAAAAAATCATTCATAACAAAGAATGATAAATTGCTAAAAGAAAAAATGGAAGAAGCAGAACTTATTAAAAAAGAAAGGATTTTGCAAGCAAAAGAAAAATTCTTACAACTCAAAACCGAACACGAAAAATTTGTTAGCGACAAAAATCGAGTAATTGCTAGTGCCGAAAATCGAATCAAACAAAAAGAGACAAGCATTTCGCAACGACAAGAAAATTTACAACGAAGGCAAAATGAGGTCAATCAGCAACAACAATTGCTCAATCAACAATTAGAAATTTGTAATAAAAAACAAGCAGAATTAGAGAAAATAAAAAAACAACAAATCGAAAAATTAGAAACTACCGCCGATTTATCGAAAGATGAAGCGAAAAAAGAATTAATAGAAATTCTTAAAGATGAAGCCAAATCGGATGTAGCTATCATGATGAAAGATATTGTTGAAGAAGCAAAATCAAATGCTAACCTTGAAGCTAAAAAAATATTAATCAAAACCATACAGCGTACAGCCGTTGAAAACACACACGAAAACACTGTGTCTGTATTTAATATTGAAAGCGAAGAAGTTAAAGGACGAATCATTGGACGAGAAGGTAGAAATATACGAGCTCTCGAATCACTCACAGGAGTAGAAATCATCATTGACGACACTTCTGACGCCATTATTCTCTCCAGTTTCGACCCCGTTCGCCGAGAAGTTGCCCGTTTATCACTCAATAAATTAGTAACCGATGGACGCATACATCCTGCTCGTATAGAGGAAGTTGTATCAAAAACAAAACGTCAAATCGAACAAGAAATTATCGAAGTTGGTAAACGCACAACCGTAGACTTAGGAATTCATGGCGTGCATCATGAGCTTATCCGACTAATAGGAAAAATGAAATACCGTTCTTCTTACGGACAAAACTTATTACAACACTCCAAAGAAGTAGCTAATTTGTGTGCTACCATGGCTGCCGAATTAGGATTAAACGCTAAATTAGCAAAACGTGCAGGCTTATTACACGATATAGGAAAAGTTCCTGACAACGAACCCGATATCCCTCATGCACAACTGGGAGCTTCTTTAGCCGAAAAATACAAAGAAAAACCTGAAATTGTAAATGCCATCGCATCCCATCACGACGAAACCGAAATGCTCTATTTAATAGCCCCTATCGTTCAAATTTGTGATGCAATTTCAGGAGCCAGACCCGGAGCTCGTCGCGAAGTTGTAGAAGCCTATATCAAACGGTTAAAAGACCTTGAAGAATTAGCATTATCCTACGATGGAGTAGTAAAAACTTACGCCATCCAAGCTGGAAGGGAGCTCAGAGTGATAGTAGGAGCAGACAAACTTAACGATGACCAAACAGCTCAATTATCATTGGATTTATCGAAAAAAATTCAAAATGAAATGACCTATCCCGGACAAATTAAAATTACGGTAGTCCGTGAAACCAGAGTCGTAAATTACGCTAAATAATTAAACTTTAATATAATAACTAACAGATAATTGATTCTTTATTTATTGATTATCTGTTTTTTTTCTAAAAAATAAAAAGAAGTACTAAATGATACCAAAATATTTAGTACTTTTGCAGAAATAAAAAATCAGGTCTCGTAGCTCAACTGAATAGAGCATCTGACTACGGATCAGAAGGTTACAGGTTTGAATCCTGTCGAGATCACTTGAAACTTGTCGCTCAAACGGCAAGTTTTTTTTCATACAAAGGCCCCATAGCTCAATTGAATAGAGTATCTGACTTCGGATCAGACGGTTGTAGGTTTGAATCCTACTGGGGTCACTAAACTTTTAAAAATGTTATCCATAGGAAAATTTAATACGCTAAATGTTGTCAAACAGTTAGATTTTGGTATTTATTTAAACGGATACGAAGAAGGCGAAATTTTAATGCCCAAACGCTATGTACCCCCTCACATTAGCATAGGCGACACCATAGAAGCTTTTATTTATCGCGACTCAGAAGATAAGCTCATAGCTACAACCGAAATGCCTTATGCACAAGTAGATGAATTTGCTTTTTTAGAGGTAGTTGCCGTAAATCAAATGGGTGCTTTTTTAGATTGGGGATTGCCAAAAAATCTATTAGTTCCTTTTCGTGAACAAAAAATAAGATTAAAACAAGGAGATAAAGCCTTAGTTTTTATATATTTAGACGAAAAAACTAAACGAATTGTAGCCTCAGCCAACATAGAACAATTTTTATCTAAGAAAGCTGCCGTATTTTCTCCCCAAGAAAAAGTGAAAATCATTCCATACAAAATTACCGATTTAGGATATAAATCAATTGTAAATCAACAATTTGATGGAATGCTTTATAAAAACGAAGTATTTCAAAATATTAATATTGGAAAAACTTATTCGGCTTATATTAAACAAATAAGAACAGACGGAAAAATAGATTTAAATTTATATAAAATAGGTTATAATCAAGTAGTTGATTTTTCATCCACTCTCTTGGAAATCCTTAAAAATAACAATGGATTTTTACATTTTACCGACAAATCATCGGCAGAAGAAATAAACGAAGAATTTGGTGTTAGTAAAAAAATATTCAAAAAAGCTGTCGGAGATCTGTATAAAAAACGTCTTATTCGTATAGAAAACAATGGATTATTTTTAATTTATTAATTTTTTCTTTGGAATATTTATTTGATATTTAACCCCTCCTTTTACCCAAATCCCCGCCTGATCCAATCCTCCGATATCATAATAAGTTACATTCAACACATTACTTGCTTCTATGTATACATAAAAATATTTGATGTAATAATACATTCGTATATCCAATAATGTATATGGTTTATAGGGGGTTAACTCGCCTGCTATTGTATTTTTATACGAAATATATACTCCTTTTCTTTGATTATAAGACAAAATATAATGCAATCCCCACGTTTTATATATACTGTGGTTGAATGTAAGTGATAATTTATGTGTCAAATGATCTAATACATAGCGAGATAAATAATTATCTGTTTTTTTATTTGAATATAAATAGCTATAATCCAAAGAAATAGTTTTAACAAATACATTTTTACCCCTTAAATTTTCAAGATATATATTTAAAGAAGTTTCTATGCCTGTGAAAAATATATTTGCATGATTAACAGCCCTCCACACACTATCTTCCTCTTGTTTACTATAATCTATCATATCCATTGTCCACCGACCAAAAACATCCGTTTTGAATACAAAATAAGGCGATTTTCCTTGTTTAGCTATTTCACATTCCACTCCTAATTCTACGGTATAGGCTTGTTCGGGTTTTAAATTTTTACTTCCTAATATATCGCCCGTGTGATAGTATAAATCCGTAAAAGTAGGCATTCGTAAAGTTTTAGCTGCCGATGCAACTACCCATAAATCAATATAGTTATGTTTTTTTTCTTTAAAAAATATATTATACGAAACATCTGCTGCTGGCAAAATATTCCACAAATTACTTTCCACATAATAAGGTAACAATAAACTAATATTAGAAATAAAATTTTTGTACACAAATCCTTGTGTTAGCGATAAACTTGCTATATAACGTGTTTTTCCATGGGTATAATTCAATTTTTCATTTCGTATAGCTTTCTGATTAAGCAGTATATCACCCAAGGAAGTACTCACAATATCTTCAATTCTCAGGTCGCCGCCCAATGTTGTTTTGCCTATTCGGCTCGAAAACCAAGTTTGAAGGTTAAAACCTCCAACTTGTGAATTATGATAATTGTTTTTTTGTTTGTCCTGATTTTTAAACAGTTCAAAACAATCAAAATGATACCGATAATACAACGATGGCTTCCATTTTACAAATCCTTTGCTTTGCCATTGAATGCTGCTAATCCACGTTTGGGTGTGTTCAAATTGATTTGGATATTTCAACGAATAAAAACTATTGGCTCCGTAGGCTTTATCGTTAAAACCCATCTGAATATCTAATTTTCCTTTACGAAAAACTGCAACCCCTTGATAAAAAGTATTTAATAAATTAAAATCTGTGTTTTTTTTATATCCGTCTGAACGATTATAATCAAAAGAAAGTAAGTGTTTAAATTTTCCCGTTTTAAAATTAGCATATATCTCACCCCCTACCAATCCATACATTCCTGTAAACACATGAAAACCAATCTTATTTACCGTGTCTGGTTGTGTAATTATATGTATTGCTCCTGAAAAAGGAGCTACGCCATACAAAAAAGCACTTGTGCTTCTAAATACTTCTATTTGTTTGATTATGTTTATATTAACAGGAATATTCATGGTATAATGCCCTGTTTGAGGATCGGTGATATTAATTCCGTTTAGCAAAACAATGGTTTGGTCAAAACTACCTCCTCTGAAACTAATATCGGCTTGTGTTCCAAAACTCCCTCTTTGGCGAATATCTAAGCCCGGTAAATAATCTAATAATTCATTAATTGATTGAGCAGGAGCATGTTTTGTTTCATTTTTTGTTACAATACTTTTAAGCAACGACTTTTGAATAGATTGTGTAGTCGATTCTAACGATATTTCAACTTCGTTTAATTGAATTATTTTTTGAATGGAGTCATTTTCTGTTTGTGAAAATACAGTTGAAATATTGAAAATAAAAGAACAATTTAAACTTATAACACTAATTATTATTACTTTATGTATAGAGTTAAAACTCGCATATTTTTTTCGTGTCCAGCGTTTAAAGTAATATACTTGTTGTTTTTTTATTGCCTTTTTCAAGATTCACTAAATATTATTTTATGTATTTCTAAATCCTATTATTTCACGTACTTCAGCGATTGTTTTCCGTGCACTTTCTCGTGCTTTTTCTGCTCCTGTATGTATAATTTGTTCTATTCGTTTATCTTGAGATGAAAGTTCCAAAATACGTTCTCGGATTGGGTTGCAAAAAGCAATAATATCTTCTGCTAATTGTTTTTTCATATCTCCGTAACGAATGGAACAGTCGGCATAAGTTTTTTCAAAAAATTCCAATGTTTCTACCGATGAAACATGTTCCATAATTGCAAACAAATTTTGTATTTCTTGCGATTTTTCTTGATGAGGAGAAGTTGGTCCTGCATCTGTTTTGGCTCTCATTACTTTTTTTCTTATAACCTCTGGTGTATCAATCAAATAAATAGCATTCCCTTCCGATTTTCCCATTTTCAAACTCCCATCTAATCCGGGAATTTTGATTAAATTTTTTCCAAAATTATATGCTTGGGGTTCTTTAAAATAATCTATTTTGTATAAGCGATTAAAACGAGATGCAAACAAACGGGTCATTTCTAAATGTTGTTCTTGATCTTTTCCAACAGGCACTTTATCAGCCTTATGAATCAGAATATCGGCAGCCATAAGCGTAGGATATGTCAATAATCCTGCATTTACGTTATCGGGTTGTTGCCTGATTTTTTCTTTAAAAGTAGTGCACCTTTCGAGTTCTCCCACATAGGCATTCATGTTTAAAAATAAATACAACTCCAACACTTCGGGGACATCGCTTTGAAAGTATAAAGTAGAAACTTCGGGGTCTAAACCGGCTGCAACATATTCAATCAGAATTTGTTTTGCATTTTTTCTAATATCTTCCGGTGTTGGATGTGTTGTTAAAGAGTGATAATCAGCAATAAAGAAAAAACATTTATTTTCATGTTGCATTTTAACAAAGTTCTTCAATGCTCCAAAATAATTTCCCAAATGAAGGTTACCTGTGGATCGTATTCCGCTTAAAACTGTTTCCATTGTTTTATTTTTTTAAAATTCCCATATTGTATACGCCTTTTTTAAAATTTTCGGCGTCAAAAGTATGTGTTTTTTTGTTTCTTTTTCTGTATAATATATATTTTTTATTCCCGATTGATAAATGGCAAGTAAGCACATATCGCAAGGTTTTTTACTAAGTTCTATTTCATAATCGTTTAATAAAAATTTACGCTCTTTTAGCCGTGTTTTACGAATGGCATGTATAGTGGCATGTGCGGTAGGATCATCTTCTTCAAGAGTTTGAGATTCTGTAGTATAAATTTCTCTCTCCTTCAAAATAACAGTTGCTTTTGAATCTTTACATTGTTTTTTTTCAAAATCAAAAAACTGATTCCTATTGCCTACGCTTTGATTATTTATAGCCTCTTTTGCCATATTACAAAAGTACAAGAAATATTTAAATAAAAAAAACTTCCATGTGAAATTACACGGAAGTTTTTCTGTCGTTTTTCTAAACTATACTTAGAAATAAATATTCATGTTTAAGAATCCAACTGGTCTTATATCAAAACCTGTGGCATAGGGAGTTATTTTTCTTTCTACGGTATATACCTTATCCATTTTCCATGTTTCTCCAAAGCCTATTTCTTCGGTTGTATAAATTCCGTAAATGAATAAATCAAATTCGGCTCCTATAGAAATATTTTTTGCTACAAACAAATCAACTCCAGTATAAAGTCCTCCTCCATAATGAAAGATATTTCCTCCTCTGATATCCAATATTCTAACACTTGGATTAAAAGGAGCATCTGCTACAAAATCATAAGTTGTAGGAGTTTGATTGGTTGCACTAAAGGCATTTCCGTAAACAGAATATTCTCTTTTATAAGTAAATGAACCAAATACTTCAGCACCTGCATAAGCTTGTACTCTCCACAATGTTTTTCTTAGTTCGGCTCCTATACCTAATTCTATTTCGGTAGTTCTTAAACCGCTTTCATCCACTGTTTGCTCATAAGTTAAAGGATTATCATTTAGTGGATTACCAATATTTTTCACATCATCATAAATAAAAGCACGTTCTGTTGAATTGTGTACTCCTATTCCTAAACGTGTTCTTATTGCAAGATTATCAAGTAAAAAATACTTTCCAAATACGGTAGGATGTATGGTTACTGCCGATAAAGCAGGTTTTACCATACTGTAGTTAGGGTATGAAAACATTCCGTTGGCACTGAAACTATTTCCTACAAATTGGATCATATTTGCCATATCTAAACCCATAGAGTATTCTCCCTTTTTAGGAAGAATTTCGGAGAAATCGCTTTTTTCATTCTGCGCAAAAAGAGCAGAAGTCATGTATAATATAGATATACTTATTACTATTAACTTTTTCATATTGTTGTTATTTGATTTTAAAAGTTAATTATTCGATTTCATAAATTAAATCACCTTTTACATACTTATATTCTTGATTTTTATAATCTACAAAATAAACTCTTTTTGCAGCTTCTAACTTATAGTTATACAAATATGCTTTGCCAAGGATTCTATCTTCGTATTGCCAAATTTCTTCGCTGGTGATTTCAATGTCGGCGTAACCTTTACTTGCGACAGGAATTTCTATTGAATATCCTCCTGAAGATGTGGTTTTTACTTTTTTAACCTGATAAAAATCTCTTCCAAACTCATCCACAGAATTTATTTCTACAGTTAAAGTAACTCCTGCTGGAACAGGTGCATAAATATTAGTGTCGCGTGTAACGGTGTCAGTAGGTGTAATTACGGTATAGTTTTTATACTCTTTTAAATATAAAAGTGTTCCTTCATATTTAACTTTTGTAGTAGGAGTAAATGTTCCTATGTTGGGATCGGTAGATTCAATTCCATAATTTTCCAATAATTTTACCGTCTCAGCTGAATTTCCTTGTCCTAAACCATTGATCGTTTTAGGAGGAAGTGAAAATTGCATTGTTTCTCGTATGGTGTCTTCTCCTATGCCCATGATCACATCGTATACAAAACTTTCAAAGGAAACAGTTGCAGTAACTCCCGATGAAATAACGGGTATATTTACTGAAAAACTACCCTTATTATCGATGGTAGTTGTAATAATATGGTTTCCACTGGACGAATTATTGGCATCATAATCAGCATAAGGAACGGAAACTGTTACGCGAAGCCCTTCGGGGATATACTCTAAAGTAGAATTAGTTAGATTTAAATCAGCGTACAAAGTTCCTTTAACTGTAACTGTAGGTAGCGTAGAAAGATCCAGAGGATCAGATAGTTCATACTTTTGACATGATGTAAAAGCTGCTAGAACTACTAACATTAACATTAATTTTCTTTTCATTTCTTTAATTTTTAATTAAACATTTTTTTTATTTTCTTGATTGTACAAATAGTGTACAAAAATACATCTTTTTTGATAGATAAATATTTTTTCAGAAAAATTTTATCATAAATATTTCGTATTACAAATATTTCGTACTTTTGCATACAGAAATTACAGCGTAATAAGTTTGATAAATCTATGACATTATTCAAAAAAAACACTCTTATTTTATTTTCATTTATATGCCTCGGCTTTATACAATGTCAGTTCAATGAGTCTGTATCTGTTGAAGAAAATGACAGTATAATGGACCCTATAGAGATTCATTCTTTGATGAAATCAGACACTTCGCACGGAATTACCATTGTGAGTTTGACCGAAAACAATCCTTTTAAAGTAAGAGAAAAAATTTCGCAATATCAAATTCCTGAAGAAACTTTTGAAGAAAAAAGAAAAAAACTATACGATATATTAAATACCTTAGAAATATTATTTACTTTTTCAGAACCAAATATTTACAGCATAGTAGATTCTATGAATTATTTAGCAGCTCATTATCTACAAGATATACTCAAAGACCCCAAAAGTTTATACTCTCCTATCAGACACAAAATGCTTTCAGTAATCCACACTCCCGACAAGAATATTCGTGTTTTTTCGTGGGACGAAAATGCAGGCATGTCATTTAAAACATATATCAATGTGTTTCAATACCGTACTTTAAACGGAAACTTAAATACCTGCTTGTATCAAAACATAGATTCTGACAAAGACTTTAATTTTGCTCATGCAAAAATTAAGAGTTTTTACAAACTACAGACAACTCTCGAAAACGCATTGTATTTGGTTGTTTTTGATGGATTTAACTGCAAAACTTGTTTGCTCAAAGGTATTACCTCTCTTGAAATTACAAACGATAGTTTAAATTTTAATTATCCACTTATTAATGATAGTTTATCCTATTTAATTTTCGATTATACTCCGGAAGATAAACTTGAATTAAACTATCAATCGCGAAATAAAATATTATCTTATAAATGGATACAAAATAATGAAAATCAAAAAGATACTATACATGAAAATTTTGAGTTTTTAAATAATTATTTTTATAAGAAAGATTAAAAGCAAGCAATGAAAGACTATAAAAAATTATTTGTTTTACTCCGACCTTATTCATTTCGACTTGGATTGGCTGTTTTTTTTAACCTATTGTATACTATTTTTTCCATTGCTTCTATCTCTTTATTAGCTCCGTTTTTATCTCTGATTTTCAATCAAATTCCCCTTACGTTAGAAGAACCTATTTTTTCTTTTACTTCTGGAGGAATAATTCTTTATGTAAAATATTTACTAAGCCAAATTATTATTAATCATGGTGTTTTTCGTGCTTTAATTATCTTAGTTTTAAGTGTTTTTGTTTTTTTCTTGCTTAAAAATATTTTCTACTACATTTCTATGTGGATTATTATCCCTGTCCGAGGAAATTTGATTAAAGATTTACGCAACAAAGCTTATTGGCGTATATTGATACTTCCTTTGTCTTTTTATTCTGAACATCGTAAAGGAGACATCTTAACACGGGTTATTAACGATGTGCAAGATATTGATTTTTATATTCTTCGTTCATTGCAACAATTATTTAGAGAACCCATAGTTATTGTATTGTTTTTAAGTACTTTATTTTTTATAAACTACGAATTTACACTATTTGTATTAATTGCCATTCCCATTGCTGGTTACGTTATCAATCGTTTACAACGAACACTGAAACAAAA
The DNA here is from genome assembly GCA_012518765.1 of Bacteroidales bacterium. Classification (GTDB taxonomy): domain Bacteria; phylum Bacteroidota; class Bacteroidia; order Bacteroidales; family WCHB1-69; genus UBA5266. The sequence continues at coordinate 6,494 of JAAYRN010000036.1, read as the reverse complement.
ATCGTTAACAGCCAAAGAAAAACAAAGCAACATGCTTTCGCTTTACGAAGAAAGCATTTATGGATTACGTATTATAAAGGCTTTCAATGCTATAAATGGAATGTACAAACGTTTTACTAACTTAAATCAATTTTATAGTAAAACACAAATTAAGATTAATCGAAGACGTGATTTATCTTCTCCTATGAGTGAATTTCTTGGAAGTTGTATCGTTATTTTACTTTTACTTTACGGTGGACAAATGATTTTAAAACCCAATAATAGTTTTTCGGCTGAAATGTTTATTACTTACATTGTGTTATTTACACAAATTATCAATCCTGCAAAAACCATTTCGGAAGCCACCGCTAATTTCAAAAAAGGATTTGCATCCTTAACCCGTATCGAACAATTAATTCTTTCGGAAGAAAAAATAATTGAAGACAGTGAAGCTCAAGATATTTCGGAATTTAAAAGCCATATTCATTTTCATAACGTCAGTTTTTCGTATGAAGAAAAATTAGTTTTAGACTCCATTAATATTACCATTCCCAAAGGAAAAATAATTGCAATTTGCGGAAGTTCAGGAAGTGGAAAATCTACACTTGTCGACCTTTTGCCTCGTTTTTACGACCCAACTCAAGGTTCTATTTATATAGACGATATAAATATAAAAAAAATGAAAATAAATCAGTTACGATCTTTATTTGGAATTGTGTCTCAAGAAAATATTTTATTTAACGATACCATTTTTAATAATATAGCTTTTGGACTGAAAAATATTGACAAGCAACACGTAATTGAAGCGGCAAAAATTGCCAACATTTATTCTTTTATAAACACACTTCCCGAAGGATTTGAAACTATTGTAGGAGACAGAGGAATGAAATTGTCGGGAGGGCAAAAACAACGCATCAGCATCGCACGTGCTATTTTAAAAAATCCTCCTATTTTAATCTTAGACGAAGCAACCTCCTCTTTAGACTCCGAATCGGAACTCCTTGTTCAACAAGCATTAAACAACTTAATGGAAAATCGAACTTCTATTGTTATTGCCCACCGTTTATCTACTATCTTTTCTGCCGATAAAATAGTAGTTCTTGAAGAAGGAAAAATTGTAGAACAAGGTACGCATCAAGAACTTATACAACTCAACGGAAGGTATAAAGATTTAATAGATTTACAAGATTTGAATATATGATTATAAAATTTATTTTCCCCAATTATCCCTATCTAAACTTCTAAAGTGTATGGCTTCTGAAAGATGAACCGTTTGTATTTTTTCGCTAAAATCTAAATCGGCAATTGTCCTGCTTACTTTTAAGATTCTATCGTATGCACGAGCCGATAATCCTAATTTTTCCATAGCAACTTTTAATAAATCTTGTCCTTCTTTACTTATGGCACAATATTTTGCCACTAATTTAGAGTTCATTTGAGCATTACAATAAATCCCTTTATTTTCTTGGAAACGAGCTTCTTGAATCTCTCTTGCTTTAATTACTCTTTCTCGAATGCTATCACTTTTCTCACCAGAAGCTTTGGTTGCCAATTCTTTAAATGGCACGGGAATTACTTCTACATGTAAATCTATCCTATCCATTAACGGTCCTGATATTTTATTTAAATACCGCTGAACAATTCCCGCTGCACAGGTACAATCTTTTTCAGGATGATTATAATATCCACAAGGACAAGGATTCATCGCTGCTATAAACATAAACGAAGCAGGATATTCTACCGACATTTTAGATCTAGAAATGCAAACACTTCTATCTTCCAAAGGTTGACGCATAACTTCCAAAACGGTTCGTTTAAATTCGGGTAATTCATCTAAAAACAAAACTCCATTATGAGCCATAGATATTTCTCCGGGTTGAGGGTTGGAACCTCCTCCTACCAATGCCACATCGGAAATAGTATGATGAGGCGAACGAAAGGGACGTATGGAAATCAATGATTTATGTTTTTGCATTTTTCCTGCCACAGAATGTATTTTTGTGGTTTCCAATGCTTCATGTAAAGTCAAAGGAGGCAATATAGAAGGAATTCTTTTTGCCAACATAGTTTTACCAGAACCAGGAGGACCAATCAATATAGCGTTATGACCTCCAGCAGCAGCAATTTCCAAGGCTCGTTTTGTGTTTTCTTGTCCTTTTACATCCTCAAAATCAAATTCATACTCGTTTAGATTTTTATAAAATTCTTCCCTAGTATTTACCACAGTAGGTTCAATTACACAGTCTCCATTAAAAAAACCAATTACTTCTTTGATGTTTTTAGCTCCCAAAACCTCTAAATTATCTACAATGGCAGCTTCTTCAGCATTATCTTCGGGTAAAATAAAACCTTTAAATCCCTGTTTTCGAGCTTCAATAGCTATTGGTAAAACTCCTTTTATAGGTTTTAACTCTCCATCTAACGACAGCTCACCCATAATGATATACTGCCCCAATAATGAAGCATTAATTTGCTCAGACGCAGCTAAAATACCCATAGCTATGGTTAAATCATAAGCAGAACCTTCTTTACGAATATCGGCAGGAGCCATGTTAACCACTATTTTTTTCCCAGGAATTCTATATCCACAGTACTTCAAAGCTGAATCAATCCGCTGTTGGCTCTCTTTAACCGCACTATCTGGCAATCCTACTAAGAAAAAACTAATACCCGTTTCTACATTGACTTCCACCGTTATAGTAGTGGCATTTACACCATAAGTAGCACTTCCGTACGTTTTTACAATCATACTATTACTTTTCCCACAAAATTATATAAAATTTATTCGATTTCACCCACTTTTCATTATTATTTTTATTATTTTTGTTCAACGAAATTAAACGTCCAATTATCATCATAAAAAGCCATGTTTTATACCGAATTTGAAATAGAATCTAATTTAAACAAACTAATTGAAGTAGAACAGTTTATAGAAAATTTAATGCTTGATTTTTCCATTAATAATGACTATTTTGGCATAGTTTCTACTCCCTTATTAGAAGCAGTAAAAAATGCAATTATTCATGGAAACCAATCGGATGTACTGAAAAAAGTTAGCATTACTTGTCAAATTTCTAACAAAAATCTTACTTTTACCGTATCCGATCAGGGAAATGGGTTCGATTATGCAAATATTTTATCTATCAATCCCGACAAGCGTACATCAAATGGATTAGCCATTATAGAATTACTCACGGATAAATTGGAATTTTTAAATAACGGACAAACTCTATCGTATACCATAAATGTTCCTGTTCAAATTCGGCAAGGAAGACATCTTAATTCTTCATCATCAGAAATTAAAGAAAAACAATACCAATCTATGGTTTGATATTTTTCAACATACAAGCCTGATCTAACATTTTTTATGCTATGAATTCTCCTATTTCTTTTATAAACAATGATATTACATATTCTTTTCGGGAGAAAAAAAGAATTCGAGAATGGATTCAATTTGTTACTACAAACGAAAAAAAAGAACTTGGTATCATAAATTATGTCTTTTGTTCCGATGATTATCTGGTTGAAATTAATATAAAATATCTGAATGCCAATTATTTAACCGATGTTATAACTTTTGATTATACAAAAAACAATGTGATTTCAGGTGATATAATGATTAGTATAGATAGAGTAAAAGAAAATGCAAAGCTATATAAAGTTCCTTTTTTAAATGAACTATATCGAGTAATGATACATGGAATTTTACATTTATGTGGACTAAAAGACGAAAGTGAAAAAGAACAAATTGAAATGAGAGAAAAAGAAGATTGTTATTTAAATAAACTTGTATCTTTCTCTGAATAAAGCAGTTACAATATTGTTTCACGTGGAACTATTCTTATGAACTATATAAAATACACTCATATTTACGATGTAATTGTTGTTGGAGGGGGTCATGCCGGCTGCGAAGCCGCCAAAGCTGCTGCTGAATTAGGCTCTCATACCCTCTTGCTAACAATGAATATTAATACCATTGCATTGTTATCTTGCAATCCAGCTATTGGAGGTATTGCCAAAGGACAAATAGTAAGAGAAATTGACGCATTGGGAGGATATACTGCCATAGTTGCTGATAAAACAGCCATTCAATTCAGGATGTTAAATCGGTCTAAAGGACCTGCCATGTGGAGTCCACGAACACAAAATGATAAATATAAATATACCAGCGAATGGATACATATATTGAGCAATACCAAACATTTGGATATTCGCGAAGATATGGTAACTGAACTAATTATTGAAAATAATTACGTTAAAGGAATTAGAACAAAACTTGGTGCTGAATTCTTGGCTAAATCGGTAATCTTAACAAACGGAACTTTTTTAAATGGAGTTATTCATATTGGAGAAAGAAATTTTAAAGGAGGTCGATTAGGCGAAGATGCCGCCTTTGGATTAAGTGAAAATTTAATCTCTCTTGGATTCAATTCACTTCGTCTAAAAACAGGAACTCCCGTTCGTATTGATGCGCGAACAATTGATTTTTCAAAAATGGAAGAACAAAAAGGAGATGAAGATGTTACAGGATTTTCATTTCTAAAAACTCCCAATCCCTTATCCCAAAAAAGCTGCTGGATAACCTATACAAATAGTAAAGTACACGAAATTTTACGCAAAGGTTTTGACAAATCACCTATGTTTCAGGGAAGAATACAAGGTGTTGGACCTCGTTACTGCCCATCAATCGAAGATAAAATTGAACGCTTTGCAGGGAAAGAATTACACCAGCTTTTTTTAGAACCTGAAAGTGAAAACGGAATAGAATATTACTTAAATGGATTTTCTTCTTCTTTACCCGAAGAAATACAAATCGAAGCCTTACATTTAATATCAGGACTTGAAAATGCACGTATTTTAAAACCGGGATATGCCATTGAATATGACTATTTTCCTCCTACTCAACTCCACAGCACACTTGAAACAAAAATCATTGAAAATCTTTATTTTGCAGGACAAATTAATGGGACAACTGGTTACGAAGAAGCTGCTTGTCAGGGACTAATGGCAGGTATAAATGCTCATAGAAAAAACAATCAACTTGACCCCATTATACTAAGTAGAGATTCTTCTTACATAGGAGTTTTGATTGACGACTTAGTTACCAAAGGGGTAGATGAACCATACAGAATGTTTACCTCCAGAGCTGAATATAGAATTTTATTACGTCAAGATAATGCCGATTTACGATTAACTCCCTTAGGATACGACATAGGATTGATAAAAGAAAAAAGGTATCAACAATTTCTAAAAAAAGAAGAAAACATACACTCTCTTTCTGATTTTCTTTTTAAAAATTCAGTAGAACCTCAAGAAATAAATTCGTATTTGACTTCTATAAGCTCCTCAAAACTAACGCAAAAAATTAAATGTAATAAATTATTATTACGTCCTGAAATTAAACTACACAACTTAATAAATCATATTTCTTTGCTTAATAAATATGTTAAAGAAAAGAACTTTTTGATAGACGAAATCGAAGAAGTTGAAATTTTGATTAAATACGAAAACTATATTAAAAAGGAAAAAGAATTAGCAGCAAGAATTAACCATTTAGATAATGTAAAGCTAAATCCCGATTTTGACTATCATAACATTTCTTCGCTATCCATAGAAACCAGACAAAAATTATCGAAAATAAAACCCCATACCTTAGGGCAAGCCTCTCGAATAAGCGGAGTTTCTCCTTCTGATATTTCTGTTTTATTAGTCTTATTAGGCAGGTAAATGTTTCACATGAAACAACAACATAATTTATTGATTAACAGTAGATTATATGTTAATTTGATTTTCTGAATTTTTATGTTATTTAAAAGCAAGCGTTTTAAGACATTTTATTAGCTTGTTATAGTTTATATCATTTTCTCTAAAAAAACTGTTTAAATCAAAAGTTTTCTACAATAATCTAATTATAAGCCATTTACACTCTGCATTTAAAAATATAAGCATCCCCTCCCCTTTCTTCTAAAGTTAGCTATGTATATTATTGTTGTATTTTTGCATAACAAAGAAAATATAAAAAAACGAGTCTACATTAAATTTGACTCTTAAAATTTTGTATGAAATGCATATCATTAAAAATAAATACGAAAAAGAAACAATAATTTTTGTCAAAAATATTGAAGCAAAAGCTTATGAACAAATTAAAACCCTAATAAATTTTGAAGCTTACACCAATTCCAAAATTAGAATCATGCCCGATGCTCATGCAGGAAAAGGTTGTACAATTGGTACAACTATGACCATAAGCAACAAAGTTACTCCAAACCTTGTTGGTGTTGATATTGGCTGCGGAGTGCTTAGTATTAAACTAAAAAATAAAAATATTAATTTTGAAAAATTAGATCAAACAATAAGAGCAAAAGTACCAAGTGGTTTTTCTATACACAAAGAAATATACAATAATTTTGATTTATCCAACTTAAAATGTAAAGATTATGTAGATTTAAGTAGAGCACAATATTCTATTGGTTCACTTGGAGGTGGAAATCATTTTATTGAAGTAGGAAAAACTG
>JAAYRN010000035.1 GCA_012518765.1 Bacteroidales bacterium | reverse complement strand
TGTCTGTATTGTAAATTTCGGACAAAAAAGTCAGGTTGCTGATGTTTTCAGGATAAAAATTAGAAAAATAAGGAATAAAATCAATGTTATGTTTAGAAAAATCGTCCATTTCATCCAAAATACTCAAGTTACTTATAAGTTGAATATCAGAGATGTCCATGTTTCCTTTTGCATAATCCATAAAAATGGTTTCGTTAAATTCCAAGGCTGTATTTTCAGACGAAGCCACATCTTTGATATTGACATGCAAGCCATATTGACCGTTGGGAATGGGTATGCGTATCACATTGTATATGTTTTCTTTAGTAGAAGTTATGGTATCGGCATATTTATTGGTTTGTATGGAATATTTGTTGCTAATTAATGGTTTAGAAGAATCTAAAGGAGTAAAACTAATGTTTATATTTATATTTCCTTGATACGATTGCTCATCAACGGGAGTGTAGCGAATGCTATTTCCTAAGGTTAAACATTGAAATTCAATATAATTGGTGTCGTTTGGAATGGAAAACAACAGGTAATTGATGTTGACTTGTAGGTTTTGAGTCCAAGCGGAAATAGAAAATAAAATAAAAATCAGTGTATTTATATATCTACGCATAGATTTATGTCTTTAAAATGTAAAGTAATAACTCAAAAAATCATTAATTATTATGAAAGAGTGGACTAAATTCGGAAAGTGAAAATGTTTTTTTTGTAACTTTGCGTAAAAAAAGAAATGAAATATAGATTGGATCAAACAACTACGGAAGAAATAATTAAGCGTGTGGCAGATAGGCTTATGATAGCTGCCAAAACAGCTCCCAAAGGAAGGGGAGTCAACTGTTTGGATATGATTTTATTAACGGGTAAAGACAAGGATGACTTGAGCGTAGCTATGGATAAAATAGCAGAGGAGGAGTCTGTTCGGTTTTTTTACAGAGATGCCGATAATATCCGTAAATCACAGGCAGTTTTGCTTATTGCCTGCCATAGTCAAGTAAGAGGTTTAAATTGTGGCTTGTGTGGTTCGCTTTGCGATACAAAACCCGAAGCCGTTCCTTGTGTGTTTAATGTGGTTGATTTGGGTATTGCCTTGGGTTCGGCGGTTTCTACGGCTATGGACATAAAAGTAGACAATCGTATCTTGTATTCAGCAGGAAAAGCTGCTATAAAATTAAAATTATTTGCCAAAAATATGCCAATTGCCTTTGCTATTCCGCTGTCCATAGACGATAAAAATATTTTTTTCGATAGAAAATAAGTTTATAATAAACTGAAAAATAGGCTCTTTTGTGAAAAATGTATTTTTTAAGTTCAAATAGATATTTGTCTTATAAAATATTGTACATTTGCACCCTGAAAAAGGGAGTTTAGCTCAGCTGGTTCAGAGCACCTGCCTTACAAGCAGGGGGTCAATGGTTCGAATCCGTTAACTCCCACAAAAAAAGCACTTACGAAGTAGTAAGTGCTTTTTTATTTTTCTAAAAATAGTAATATTAATTATGCCTTGTTTACTTTCAAAGGAAATACTTTTATTTTTTTGTAAATAGGCTTATATCCTTTATTTATAACGCTTTCAAATAAAATAATTTCATTTATGTTTATTTGAAAATCAAATGTATTTTGGTGTTGCTCTATCGATTTCCAAAAATGTTTTTTATTGTCTATTTTATGTATGCGTGCCAATGTCAGGTGAGGGACAAAGTTTCCGTAGGTAGGTTTAAATCCAAGAGGGTATAAATTTTTTTCTAATTTTTTATGTAATGTTTGAATTTCAGTAACTTGATTGTAACTTCCCATCCATAAAATTCGAGGTTGATAACGACTTCCAAAAGCTCCAATGCGGTTTAATTGGAGTTGAAAAGCAGGAGTTGATTGTGCTATTTTTTTTATTATTTCTTCTATATTGCCTATTAAATCCTCATGACTTTCCCCTAAAAATTTAAGTGTAAGGTGCATGTTTTCAATGTCAATCCAATTGATTTTGTCTAAAACTGTACTTGATTTACGAATTATATTTATTTTTTCAATCAAAGCGGGCTGTGGAATTATTTCAATAGCTACAAATAATCGTTTCATGAAATTTGTTTTTTATGGGTTTAAATTGTTGGTATTCATCCAATAAGGATTTTCGTCTTCTGTGTCTTCCTCTTCGTCTTCAAAGGGACTTTGGGGTTTTTGGGGACCTTCTTTTTTATAGTAAAAGGCAGCTGTTACACCTGCCACGGCTCCCGTTAGGTGTATTTCCCACGATATGTTTACATTAGGGAAGAAAATAGGGAAAAACCCCCAAACCAACGCTCCGTATAAAAAAGAAATTATCAAGGAAAAAGCTATGGTTTTTTTTTCGCGTTTTAAAAATGCCGAAACAATCAAAAAGAAAAATAAACCGTAAATAATTCCGCTTGCTCCTATGTGGTAACCACCTCGTGCAAAGAACCATCCCCAAAAGCCGCTGACCAAATAAATGAAAAAGAAAATAGAATATGCCTTGCGTTCGTATAAAAAAAACAATCCAAAACCTAAGACCAATAAAGAAGTGGAATTATTGAAAATATGATCAAAATTTAAGTGAATCAAGGGAGCACAAACAACACCAATTAAGCCTTTTACATCAAGGGGACGTATGCCCAATAAAGCTAAATCATAAGAAATATACTTGCTTATGTAAAAAATAATCCATAAAATAGCCACAAAAATACTTGGAAAAACAAAAGCGGAGATGATGTCTTTTTTTTCGGAACGCATATTTTTTTATCTTTGGAATAAACTTAACGCTAAAAAACATATAATTATGATAAACAGAAAGAAATTATTTTTATGCTCATTTTTTTGTTATTTTATTTTCTTAAAAAGATTTGAATGTATATTGCTGGTGTTGAGTTGTTTGTGTTTCTTTTGTTAGTTTTGAATGTAAAATTTACTTGAAAATAAATGTGTTTAATTAAAATAATTAGGTGAGAATCAAGTTATATATAGTAATTTTTTATATACTATTTAAATAGAAAAGATACGTTTTGAAGGCAAATATTAGACCGATTTTTATTTATTTTATTCTTGGATTTCAGTTGTTTACGGGTAGTCATCTGTTAGCTCAAAACTCTAAAAAAGAAAATTTGTGTTATCCCAAGATAGCTTCCGACCAAAAAAAACTAAACAAACACCTCAGAATATTTCCACCTAAGGGGAAAGATGATTTTTCTTGTATACTATCTGTATATCAGTGTGATAATTTTGATTCCTCGAAAAAAACGACCAATTATTTATCTAAATTAACTTTTAAGGCTAAGCAAGAGCTAATTAATTTAAAGCAAGATTCGTCTATTTGCTGCCCCCATAAAGATGAAATTTATTTATTGCTTGGAAAAATATATCATTATAATCAGGATTACAAACAATCTATGTTGTTTTTAGATACGGTATTGCATCATTATCCTAACAGCAAATCAAGTATAGAAGCACATGTTTGGATGTCGAGAAACTATATGTGTTTGGAGGAGTTTGAAAAGGCAGAAAAACAACTTTTGATTGTTGAACCTAATTTGAAATACAACGATTCATTGGCTGATATTGAATTTAATTGGCTACTTACTTCTGCTAATAATTACATTGAACAAGATAAATATATTTTTGCCATACCTTTATTAGAAAGAGCTGTAAATCATAAAGTTGCAAATAAATCTATTCAAACAAGAATGATGTATATACTTGCTCAGTTATATCAATTCGAAGGTAGGGATTCTATGGCTGTAGTATATTATGACAGAGTGAGTAAACAAAAATCTACTGTTTTAATGCAATCTTATGCGTATGTAAATGCAGATATTTGTCAAAAACGTTATATTCAAAAAATAAACGATTCATTGCACTGGGAGGAGTTGAAACTAACCAATAGGGAAGAAATTGAATTTGAGCCAACTGTGATTGAAAGTATGTATGATAGTAGTTTGATAGCTTCTAATTATCCTTATTATTTCAGCGATCCAGCGGCTATGTTTTTTTTAGAAGATCACAGTGAAACCTATGTAGATAGTCTTGAAAATGGTTGGTATGATGATTATGATACAACCATGTTATCGGATGAATTGCTTACCCTAATGCTTGAAAACTGGGATTCAATGGCAATTCATATTCCCAAAACAGATTTTAAAAGTTTTTCAGATACCATTTTTCTTCCTCTTTTTGACCCCATAGAAGGTTATGAACTGCCTCATTTTGGAGATATTATATCTAAATTCGGTTGGAGACGCTATCGTTATCATTACGGTATTGATACTAAAAATCAATACGGTGAACCTATTTTTTGTGTTTTCGATGGGGTTGTGCGTATTGCCAAACGAAACAGAACTTACGGTAATCTTGTAATTGTAAGGCATAAAAATGGTTTGGAAACGTTTTACGCTCACTGTTCAAAATTGTTAGTAACTCAAAATCAAGAAGTAAAAGCAGGTGACATCATCGCTTTAATTGGTAGTACGGGACGTTCTACAGGTCCTCATTTACATTTTGAAATCAGATACCAAGGCAATCCTATTAATCCGGAAATAGTCATAGATTTTGAAAATAAAAAACTTCGATACGATACGTTGCCCATTACGCGTGAAACTTTTAATTATAGAACACCTTATGAACAAGTGTCTTCCAATCAAGGTGTTTCGGATGGAAAGGCAGTGTATCATAAAATAAGATCGGGAGAAACCTTGTCGGGAATAGCCAGAAAATATAGAACAAGTGTAGCATCCATCAAACGATTAAATGGTTTGAGAAGCGACATGATTAGAGAAGGTAGGAATTTGAGAGTGAAATAATGTAATAAAATAATCACCTTTTCGTTTATAATTTTTACCGTTGTTACTATAGTATACATTAAATGAAATATAAATTTGATCACAAGTCTTTATCTTTTGAAAAAGAGGTAGTTTCTTTAAAAAAACGCCTCAAAAAGCTAATTGGGCATTTGTTGACAGGTATTTCATTTGCTGTACTTACTATTTTGATTTACAACAATATGTTTACTTCTCCTAAGGAAAAACGATTGAAAAGAGAATTGAATGCTACCGAGATTGAAATGGAGAAAATAAATAGACGCGTAAATTTATTGTCTAATGTTTTGCGTGGCATGGAGCAAAAAGACGATGATTTATATCGTGTATTGCTTGAGGCAGAGCCTATAGAAGATAGAAATCCAAGTTTGGTAAAACTAAGTTTATCAGAGGATTATTCTGATATGCAAAGTTTTTCTAAAGAATTAAATGATTTATCAAGGAGGTTGGATATTTTAACCGTACGCTCACAGATTCAATTGCAGTCTTATCAAGAATTATGGAAGCTAAGCCAAAATAAAGAGGAAATATTTTCCTGTATTCCAGCTATTTCTCCAGTAAAAAATCCCAAAGTAGTATCGGGTTTTGGTATGAGATACCATCCCATATACAAGATTTTACGCAGACATACAGGGGTTGACCTCATAGGTAGGCGAGGTACGCCTATTTACGCCACAGCCGATGGAGTGGTAAGCCGTGAAAATGCAGGCTCGGGATACGGTGTAGCCATTATTATAAATCACGGATATGGATATAAAACCTTATACGCTCATTTATCAAAAAAAGCAGTGCGTCCGGGACAAAAAGTAAAAAGAGGAGAGCTTATTGGTTATATGGGCAGTTCAGGTTTATCGGTATCGCCTCATTTACATTACGAAGTGATAAAAAACGGTGTAAAAGTAAACCCCATTCATTACTTTTTTGCTGATGTTACTCCCGAAGAGTACAATAAAATATTGGAGGATGCCTCTAAGGTTAATCAGGCTTTATCTTAGTTTTTTAATGTATTTTTGCACGTTAATATAATAGATACTGTATGAGAGGCTTGTTTTTTCAAAATAAAAAAGAATATACATCTCAGTCTATAAGTAAAATTACGTGGGATAAGTTTAAAAAAAATAGACAAGGCAATGTTTTATCTGTTTTTCTGATTTTGCTGATAGTGCTTGCTGCCTTGGGTTATCTAATTACTCCCGACCAAAGTCCTCATGCAAATGAACAATTATTAGAAATTCGATTGCAAAAACCTGCTTCCCAAATGACACTGTTGCATGTACGTAAAAATCAGGAAGTTAAAAAGGTAAATGTATTTCAAAAAATGCTTTTTGGACAAATAAATCCTTATAAAAATATCCCTATTTCGTCTTATTACTTTAAAAATGATTCCATTGTAGTTGAACTATTTGGGGAATCAGCACCTTACAATCGATTGTCTTTTTCGCTTGCCGATGTTGTAGCACCTTTGAAAAATAATACCGAAGTTATTTGGGAAAAACAACATATAACATACACCGATATACATAATCAAACTCATTCAACGGGAGTGAAAAGTTTGAAAGAAACTATTCAGAAAAAACATATTGTTACCAAGCGTTATTGGTTGGGAACCGACCGTTACGGTAGGGATGTGTGGAGTCAATTAATCATTGGAGCAAGAGTGAGTTTGTCGGTCGGCTTTATTTCAGTATCTATTGCTTTGCTGATAGGAGTGTTTTTAGGAGCTATAGCTGGTTATTTTCGGTCTTGGGTAGACGATCTTATTATGTGGTTTATTAATGTAGTATGGTCTATTCCAACGCTTTTATTGGTGATAGCTATTAGTTTTGTGTTAGGAGCTGGATTTTGGCAAATATTTGTAGCCATAGGCTTAACCATGTGGGTCGATATTGCTCGTGTAGTTAGGGGGCAGGTAATTAGCATACGCGAAAAAGAATTTGTAGAAGCATCTAAAGCCTTAGGTTTTCGACCATTAACCATTATATTTAAACATATTTTACCCAATATATCAGGAACTATTGTTGTTATTTCCGCATCTAATTTTTCATCAGCGATTTTAACCGAAGCGGGTTTGAGTTTTTTAGGAATTGGTGTACAGCCTCCTATGCCGTCTTGGGGAACGATGATTAAAGAAAATTATGCCTATATAATTTTAGATTATGCTTATTTAGCCCTTATTCCCGGTGTAGCTATTATGCTGTTAGTGCTTACATTTATGTTGTTAGGTAATGTATTGAGGGATGTAATGGACGTAAAAGAAACATAGATTTTTTTACGGTTTAATTAAAAAAAGAATTTGAAACTTATGAATTGTAAATTTATATATGTTGCTTGTTTGCTGTTGTTTACGGATTTTATAGCTCAATCTCAATCGATAGTGTTTAATAATAAAGTAGATACTTTAACGCATACATTGACATCGAGTGTTTTTTTTCAAAATATTCCAGCAAAAAGCAAAGCCCGATGGCAACAACGACTGCCTGCACATACAGCAATAATTAACATAGACAAACAAGAAGTATGGTGGGATACTACGGAGAATTTGTTGAGTGTGATTTGGAAAGATTTTCCCGATAAAGACGTTGTTACCTATACATTTACTTTAAAAATTTTAGATACAACACTACATTCGATTAGCTTAGGCGATGGTGCATTTATATACGTAGATAATGAAAATAAAACAAAAAAAATAACCACTAAGGAGAATTATATTTCTATTTTAAATGCTTGCCAAGTAGATAGCCTTTCTTTTTACGATACCATTTATTACATACAAGTAGGAGTGGGAGCAAAGGGCAGACAAAGGGAATTTAGATTGCACGAAAACGACCAAATGTTTACCATAGAAATGAATCATAGTTGTAAATATCAAGTAGGTCCTTATTATAGTTTAGAGCAAGCCAAAAGCAAATTGTCTTTTTATAGAAATTATGTCAAAGATGCTTTTATAGTGAAAAAAATAAAGTAATAATATCTTGATAATATAAAAAAAGAGGATAAAATATTGATTTTATCCTCTTTTCTATAAGATTACTTTAAGCAATAATCTAATTATTTCTGAACAACAAAACTTCGGACAGCGCTATTGTTTTGTGTTTTGATTTTTATGATATAAAATCCTGAATTAAGTTCGCTTGTCGAAATATCTTGGCTGTGTTTATTTATATTTACTTCTTTCACCAAAACTCCTTGTGTATTATAAATATAAGCGGTGGTTTGCTCTTCTATCTGATGTATGTCAAGTGTGATTTTATCAATAGTAGGGTTGGGGTACAAACTAATTCCTTTGTCGAAAGTTGCGTTTGTAATGCTCGATACCTCAACGCTGTAGCAGTCCGATGTACTGATACAGGAGGCTTTGTTTACGATGACAGCATAGCGACCTGTTTTTGTAGCTACAAAGGATTTGTTCGTTTCTCCTTCTATGGGACTGTTGTTGTCGTTGCAATCAACCCACTGATAGCTTGCGTCATTTTCGTTGGCTATGAGGATGTTGTCGTTTTGGGTGATGCTGTTATCTGGCAGTGGAATAATAGTTAGATTTAAAATAACCAAGGAATCGCAGCCTTCTGAGTTTTTATAAAATGCCTCGTATGTACCGCTTGTGTTTAGTTCTTTTCCATCAAAATAAAATACATCTCCTTGACAAATATTACCAACTATATGTGTGGTATCTCTGTCGCATATCGTTATATAAGATGCCTCGTAAAAGTGTATATTGCTTATGGTGTAAGAACCATAGATGCCATAGCTACTTTTGGGGTTTCTGGGGTCTCTTAGGCTGGTTCTATAAGGTTTCCAAGTGGGACCGCTTTTTGTTTCCGCCATGCCTGTCAGGTACCTGCCGTTTTCGTTTTGAGTATATGTTCGGCGATAATTACTTTTCAAAACATCGTGTTCGTCGTAGTTTTCATATGTATCTCCTATTACGATGTTGTTAGCGTCGTAAGTATAGGTGCTATAGCTACTGAATGTTCGTACATTGTTATAAAAGCCTTCATTTAAATATGTTATTCTATTGTCATTTTCATCGTAGGTGTAGGTGTTCAAACTTCTATCTGAGGAGACACCGGAAGCATCAAAATTATATTCTTCTTGAAAACTTATATTTCTTCCATATTCGTCGTAAGTATAGGAGAAGCGTTCGTTTATTATCCAAGTTCCGGTTCCTGAATCGTAAGACGCATCAGTATATGATAGTTGATTGCTATTTTCATCGTAAGTGTAGAAAGTTGCATACAAGGTATCCCATTTTCCTGCTTTCCATGTTTGGTAGAGGTAAGAAAGTTCGTTGTTGTTTTCGTCGTAGGTATAGGTAACTTGGCTTTGGTTCATCCAGCCAGCATTGTATTGTTCTGTAAGATGGCTTAGTCGGTTGTTGTTTTCGTCGTAGGTGTAGGTGTAGCGTGTGGAACTGTCCAATTTATTTGATTTTCGTGTTTCTCTTAGTTCTACCAATAGCTTGTTACTATCGTTGTAAACATAAGTATATCGGCGGTTGAAAAAATCACTTCCTCCCGTCAATTTAAAGTCTTCGTAAGATTCAAAGAGTTTGTTTCCATTTTCGTCATACTTGTATACGTAGCGACTGTTTAGTTCCCAGCTTCCATTTTTAAACAATTCTTGTTCGGATAAGGTTCTTAGCTGAGAGTTAGAATCATACTCATAAGTTGTTCGACTATATGGAGTTAATACCCCAGATTGTAAGGTTTCATAGAGTTGTGTTAGCATGTTCCCTACTGGGTCGTAGGTATAGGTGTATTTAGTATAAGGTTTGAGTGTTCCAGATTGCAGAGTTTCACGGAGTTCCGTTAGTTTATTTCCTGCTTGGTCGTAGGTGTAGGTGTATTTGTTTTGATATTGCCATGTATTGGAAAGGTATCTTTCGGTTTGATCAGTTAGCGTATCTCCCTCATCATTGTAGGTGTAGGTCTAGCGGTTGATGGGAGTTAAGGATGTGTCGTAGGTAATCAGTGTGTCTACATAATCGTTGTAGAAGGCTTTGTTTTCCACTGTTTGTTGTAGTTGTTCTACTTGAAGAATGTTTTCTTCTTGTTGCTGATGTTTGGGTGTATGTTGCCTGTGTTGGTTTTGTGCCTGGGTAACACAGAGCAAACCCATTGTAATTAAAAAAATAAAATACTTAATTTTCATGTCGTTATAATTTAAGTTATTAAAATAATATATGATGCAAAGATAATGTTTTTTTTATTATAAAAAGATTGCTGACTTGTAAAAATTATAAAATATTTTTTACGGCATGTGTATTAAAACATTGGCTTTGTTTTT
>JAAYRN010000034.1 GCA_012518765.1 Bacteroidales bacterium | reverse complement strand
GTGTTTTATCCAATCGGAAGATTTGAGAAGTATTTCAACACAACCTGCCCATAATGTATTATCTATCTTTATTTTTGCATTAAAAAAATCGGGACCGCTATTGAAATTTTGCTCTCCAAGGGAAACTATGGATATTTTTTCACCAGAAGTGGTGTAACATTGAGTTGTATCGAATAATTTGTATTTCCAGATGTATTGTAGTAATTTTTCGTCCATAACTCATATACCTTAGAATAAAAAAGGCTACCATTAGGCAGCCTTTTTTTCGATTTTCAAAAACTATTATTAGTCTTCTAGAACTTCTTCAGTAACGATTTCTGCTTCTTCAGCAACTTCATCTAATGTTACTTCTTCCATAGCGTCTGCTTCATCTATGATTTCAGCTTCTACTATTTCTTCTTCTATCGGTTCTTCTGTTGGTTGATTGTTGCATCCGATAAATACCATTCCTGCAACAACTAATAATGCCATTAATTTTTTCATACTAGTATAAAATTAAATTGTTATAAAATATTTTTTATGTAGTGCAAAGGTATTATTTTATTTCTAATTAAACACAAAAAACGAGAACTTTTTTGTTTTTTTTTCTTACTAATTTTAAATTACTGACTTTGAGGTTATTACAATCGTGTGCTTTTTTTATTATTTTCTTTTTCGTGTGTTAGTTTACTCAAAAAACGAAAAAAGTGGAATATAAAATCATTTATTTCAATAAAAGTTTGATTTCATTGAGCTTCATCAGAGCTTCTACAGGAGTCAATGTGTCAATATTTATATACAAAATATCCTCTTTAATTTGTACCAATGTAGGGTCGTCAAGGCTGATAAAACTTAATTGTACGGCTTGTTCTTTGGTCGATGTAGTGAGTTTTTTATTTAAGTTTTCGTGTTCGGAAGTTTCTAATTTACTCAATATTTCGTTGGCTCTTTTCAGTACTTCGGGAGGCATACCCGCCATGCGGGCTACATGAATACCAAAACTATGCTCGGTTCCTCCTTGTGCTAATTTACGTAAAAATATAACTTTATTGCTTATTTCTTTGACCGTTACATGAAAATTTCTAATCCGCTTGAAGTGATCTGCCATTTGGTTTAGCTCATGATAATGTGTAGCAAACAATACTTTGGCACGTGCCACAGGATGCTCATGTAAGTATTCGGTAATAGCCCAAGCTATGGATATTCCATCGTAAGTACTTGTTCCTCTTCCTATTTCGTCTAATAAAATCAGACTTCGATTGGATGTATTGTTAAGTATACTTGCTGTTTCGTTCATTTCGACCATGAATGTCGATTCACCCGAAGAAATATTATCAGAGGCTCCTACGCGTGTAAATATCTTATCTACCAATCCTATTGTAGCTTCTTCGGCGGGAACAAAAGAGCCTATTTGTGCCATTAATACAATTAACGCTGTTTGACGTAACAAGGCAGATTTTCCCGACATATTAGGTCCTGTTATTATAATAATTTGTTGTTTTTCGTTATCTAAATACATATCGTTAGCTATGTATTTTTCTCCCGGCGGAAGCTGCGTTTCTATTACCGGATGTCTTCCATTTTTTATCTCTAAAAAATAATTTTCTGTAATAACGGGTCTGCTGTAATGGTTGTTAGTTGCTATGGTGGCAAAGGCAAGCAACACATCTAAGCGTGCTATTAAATTTGCATTGTTTTGTATGGGTTGAATATAATCCAACATACTCAATATTAATTCATTGAATATTTTTTGTTCTAAAGTAATTATTTTATCTTCAGCTCCTAATATTTTAGCCTCATATTCTTTGATTTCTTCGGTAATATAGCGTTCGGCGTTGGTCAATGTTTGTTTGCGTATCCATGTATCAGGAACTTTGTCTTTGTGTGTATTGGTAACTTCCAAATAATAACCAAACACATTGTTATATCCTATTTTCAAAGATGTTATTCCTGTTTTTTGAGTTTCTTCTTTTTGTATTTTCAGCAAATAATCCTTTCCCTTGTAGGCTATATCTCTCAGTTCATCCAATTCTTGATGTACTCCTTCTTTTATTATATCGCCTTTGTTGGTCAAGTTGGGAGCATCGGGTTTAAGAGTTTGTTCTATGATGTTGCGAATACTGAGGCACGGATTCAATTGTTCGCTGATTTTATGCAAAAATTTATTGGAAACAGATTCGCATTGCTTTTTTATATTTTCTACTGCGTATAGCGATTTTTGTATTTGAACTACCTCGCGGGGTGAAATTCGTGAAACTGCTACCTTTGAAATCAAGCGTTCTAAATCGCCTACTAATTTCATTTGCGAGGCAATTTTTTCCGAAAATTCAGGATTTTTTATAAATAATTCCACTATTTCGTGGCGTTCTTCTATCAGCGATTTGTCTTTTAATGGCAGTAGCATCCATTTTCTAAGCATACGTGCACCCATAGGAGAAAGCGTAAAATCAAGCACATTTAATAAGGTTGTCGCCTGATTATGTATAGAATCAATTAGTTCTAAATTGCGAATTGTAAATTGGTCTAACCACACATAATGGTCTTCTTCTATACGCGTAAGTTTTGCGATGTGGCTAACATTGGTATGGTGTGTTTCAAATAAATAATGCAAAGCAGCTCCTGCGGCTATCAGCCCTTGTGGAATATTTTCCACTCCAAATCCTTTAAACGATTGTATTTGAAAATGTTTTAACAGTATATCTTGTGAAAAATCTATGGTAAATATCCAATCTTCAAAAGTGGTATACAACAACTCATCACCAAAATAATGTTTTACATCTTGTAATTTATTTTTTTCAACAACAACTTCATTGGGTTTAAAACTCTGTATTAACTTGCCAATGTAATCTATATTCCCTTGTGCGGTATAAAATTCTCCTGTAGAAATATCTAAGAATGCAATTCCCGATTGCTTATCATCTAAATATATACTTGCTAAAAAATTATTTTGCCTTGTTTCTAAAATTTTATCGTTATACGAAACACCCGGTGTTATCAATTCGGTAACACCTCGCTTGACTATGGTTTTAGTTTGCTTTGGGTCTTCCAATTGTTCACAAATAGCCACACGCAAACCGGCTCTAACCAATTTGGGCAAATACGTATCCAACGCATGGTGTGGAAAACCTGCCAATTCAACCGAAGCCGCTGCTCCATTGGATCTTC
>JAAYRN010000033.1 GCA_012518765.1 Bacteroidales bacterium | reverse complement strand
GATTTTTTTCATCGTATTGTATGTATCCATATCCTGTATCGGGACGTGTGGGACGTATACCCAAAGTCAGCAACCAAGGATTATTTTCAACACAGGATAATGCTGATTTTATGTGTTCTATAAAAGATATTTCATCAAAAATTACATGATCCGAAGGTGAAACTACTATGTTAGCATCTGGATTTCGTTTTTTTATTCTGTAATTGGCATAAGCAATACAGGGTGCTGTATTACGTCTCATAGGTTCTAATATGATTTGCTCATCGCTGAACTGTGGTATTTGTTTTTTTACCAAATCATAATAGAGTTCATTAGTTACAATATACATATTTTCGATAGGACACACGTGCTCAAATCGGCTTACGGTCATCTGTAACAATGATTTACCTGTTCCTAAAAAATCAATAAATTGTTTGGGATACGTAGTTCTGCTTAGGGGCCAAAATCGAGAACCTACTCCCCCTGCCATGATTACACAATAGTTATTATTCATTACTTTATAATTTTATCATTTAATATATTCTTTTAACGTAATAATTTGGTTTTTGATATATTTTATTTGTTATTTATGTTAATCTAAACTTCCAGCACTTTGGCTAAAGGATGAAAACGATAATTCCGTTTGGTTTGTATTTCGGTACAAAGGAAATAAGTTCGCAACAATTGTTTTTTTATAAAACATCTGTTGTTGTAAACAAATTCACTTTTTTCGTCTAAATCCATTAAATAAACTTCCTTTGAATGTTCTTTTTGTGTGTCGTAAGACTGTAAAACACGGCTTAAGTTCACATCTTTTGCATCGCTCGATTTTATATTTTTCATGTGCTGAAGCAACGCCTGCTTTATGTCTTCTGGAAAAACTTCTTGCTCTATAAAACGATGCAATAAAACCGAAAAATGATTTTTCCACTCCATCCCATGCCGTAACGACCTATTTATTTCCCAAGCATAAAGGTGTGCAAATTCGTGTAATAATGTGATTAAGAAAGTGTAAGAATTCAAATCTTCGTTTACTGTAATAATATGTGGTTTGCCCTTAGAAGCACGTTTATAAGTTCCTTGAATAGTTTTTCGAGGAGAGGATAAGCATAACTTTAAACAGGTAGAATTTATCATATCTTGCACAATATCAATAGATTTTGCAGGGAGATAATCCGATAAAGAAAAGTTATATTTGTTGGGTGTTTGCTTCGGCATATAAATAATATTTGGTCTCTTCAAATTTATATGAAAAAGTAGGACAATCTCTACAAGGACGGCGTTTTTTATAAGGCATGTGTTTTTTACGTGTGGCACAAGCCGTTGCCATAAAAATTATCAGTACAAAAACCGCAGATATTTTCCAATATTTCAGTATATGATTCACCTTAATTTTATTTTATTTTTCCGTTGCAAAGATACATTTTTTTTAGATTGTTTTTTTTACTAAAAACCAAAAAAGCATATCCTTATTTTATATACTTTTGTAGCCTAATTTTTAAAATGAATTATTAAAATGAAAACTTCACAAAAACAGACAAAAGGAGGCTCAATGCAGTTGGATATAAGCAATCAGTTAGAGAATTTGTTTAAATTGCAAAAAACATATAGCTTTATTATAGATACTGTTTCATCAAAAATGTGTAAAGAGCTGTATATGAGAAAATTAAAAATCACTGAACAAAAGATACACTCGCTAAAAAAACAAGTTTAAAAGTTATAAAAAGGTGTTTCGGCTACGCTCAACACCCAAAAAAATGCTCATTAAGCAAAGCCGAAATAAACAATAAAAACAAAATAAGAAATAGAGATAAAGGCGTTTCGGCTACGCTCAACGCCCAAAAATGGCTCATTGAGCGAAGTCGAAATGAGCAACACAACAAAAACGAAACAAACAACAATATTATAAAAAACCTCAAGCAAACAAAAACAGAAAAGACATTTATCCAATTATACGACCTTACTAAAAGACAAAAGATTACAAAAATCCTATTCAAAAGTACTGAAAATATTTGAGAAAAATAAAACAAGTTTAAAAGTTATAAAAAGGCGTTTCGACTCCGCTCAACGCCCAAAAATGGCTCATTGAACGAAGTCGAAATGAGCAACACTCCCTTCAACGTCTAATAAACCATTAAATTACAACCTCTTACATCGCTAACATCAAAACGCCCGAGTACTTCAAAAGTTTGGTCGCTATATAATTTTCCTATATCTTGAGTAGCTATAAACGAACAAGAATACACATTGGCTAAGTCTATCACATTAATACCTCCACTTTTGGCTGTTTGCGATACCATACGCAAGGGATTGTAAGCATCGCGAATACGTATTTTCATCCACGGAGGAGTTTTAAACCGTTGATTTTCCATTAAATAGGCTTGAGATAAAAGCTCCGTCATGCCGTATTCGGAGTGAATAGTCTGTACACCAAAGCCTTGTTTTAAAAGAACATGCAGTTCCTCTCTCAACATTTCTTTGCGTCTACCTTTCATACCTCCTGTTTCAAAAACCATTAAATTGGGTAAATTTAAGGAGAAATTTTCCACCAAATCGAGCAAGGCAAAACTCACTCCCCATAGAATAGTTTTCTGATTTTCAGCATCTAACTGTTTTAATGTACGTACTAATTTTTGTGTATCATTTAAATAAAATCCCGACAAAGGATGTTGACTTTTTTGCATTAAAACGTCCATCATATACAAAAGCGATGAATTT
Organism: Bacteroidales bacterium; assembly: GCA_012518765.1. Taxonomy (GTDB): domain Bacteria; phylum Bacteroidota; class Bacteroidia; order Bacteroidales; family WCHB1-69; genus UBA5266. Next base: position 1,425 of record JAAYRN010000033.1, on the reverse strand, counting down.
CCCCTTTCGATATAAGACGGTAAAAGGGATAAAATGGCAAAATCCTTTGGATTACCGACAAAAAGTTGAAACGAACGCAGAAAACTTTGTTCATACAACGATAAATCGGCTACATAATGTTTAGAGGGTTGACTACCCGTAGTTCCGCTACTTTCAAAAATTATTTCTTCCGAATTGGAACTGCTTATGATGCGTTGGGTTTTAAAAAAATCTATGGGCAAAAAGGGAATATCTTCCATCGACTGTATGTTATTAATATCGGGTGCTACTCCATTTACAAATTGCCTATAAATATCACAATGAACGTATTGAAATTGAAAAATGCGTATTGCCAAATCTCGAAACGTCTCTTCGCTATGCGGTTTACATATTTCGTTTACAGTTATATTTTCCATATTCTCAGCAATATAACTTCTGCTAACAAACACATCAGAGCCAACACAATCAAATACTGCCACAGGTGTATGCCTACCGATTGTATTTCACTGATAATGGCATTGTTAGATTTATTTTGCAAATTTAACACCTTATATGAATGCAGTTGGTGTTTGTTGATTTCGGTTTCTAAGGACGATTTATCGTAAAATTGCATTTGCGATTCGCTGCGATTGTAATTAAAAGAAATTCCTCCTAAGATTTCTTCTTGATCTTTAATCACGTAATTACCAGCCTCTTTTAGTTGGTCATGAACAAAAAGACTTACCCCCGACAATTGATTTCTAATTTCGGGAATAAAAGCAAACGATGTGGCTGTGTCGGCTATTTCTACTACTTTATCTACTTCTAAATCAATCTTATTTAATGCTATTCTATTATTTTCGCCTATGATATAATAGGGTTCTTCTTGAATGTTTCCTACAACAGCCATGTTATATAAGGTTGGGACAAACAACGCATGTTTTTGAAACATGGAAAAGGCATCGTCAAGGGGAACTGCAAGTACAAACACCTTACCTTTATCCAAGGCATGTACGCACAAAAAGTCGCGATTATTTTCCATTTGAATCAAACTCTGTTTATTGGAATAAATACCTCCGCTCAGCACGTAAGATTGAAAAACCGAAGGCATATCCATATTTTCGTGTATTTTTTCAAAAATATTTTTATAAATAATATGTTCGTGATTAAGCGTAGACAAACGGGTTCGCTGTGTATCTACTGCCTCGTAATTTGTTATTTGCAAATAATTACACAGTTCGTTGTTAAGGGCTGTTTCTCGATTTGTGGAAGGAATAACCAGCACACTTCCACCCTGTTTTATGTATTCATCTATAGCTTGTATAAAACCACTACTTTGTTCTTTAACTTGGTCTAATACAATCAAATCCTGTTGTTTTAAAATGGCATAATCAATGCTTCTATCTTGGACGGGCTGATAATTTATATTAGAGTCTGCTCCAAATAAAGCGTATAAATAAGGGCTTT
>JAAYRN010000032.1 GCA_012518765.1 Bacteroidales bacterium | reverse complement strand
CTTATAGTTCCAATAAATATGCGCGACGGTTCCTTGCTTTGTGTAGGAAAAGGAAACGAAAACTGGAACTATTCTGCTCCTCATGGAGCAGGGCGGCTAATGAGTAGAACTCAAGCAAAAAAACTTATTGATATACAAGATTTTCAGGATACAATGCAAAACATTTACACCAGTTCAGTATCTCGTAAAACCATTGATGAGGCTCCACAGGCTTATAAATCCTTACATGAAATTCTTTCTACAATTAAGCCCACAGCCGATGTAATTGGAATAATTAAACCATTGTATAACTTTAAATCACCATAAAACATCTTTTACGGCTTTATAAAAGCATAAAAAAACAGGACATATAAAAATACATGTCCTGTTTCAAGTTGTTTAAATATGCGTTAATTATTTAACGATATTAATTTTTCTAATTATTTCTCCTTCCGTTGTTTTTACTTTTACAATGTATAATCCATTGTCGTAAACTGCTGTTTGTATAGAAGTATTGTAGTTATCTAATTCTATTTCATTGACTTTTTGTCCCATTAGATTAAATATCTCAATTTTTTGGATTCTATTCTTTGATTCTAAGTACAACATTTCACTAACAGGATTAGGAAATAATTTAATATTTAAATCTGCTTTCGCCTCGCTTATGTTATCAGTTACGATCTCAGCATCGCCAAATATTTCTATATTATCCAAAACAAACATACCACGTGTAGTAGTTCCGCTTGTAGTCAATCGAAAAGCTATGTATATATCTTTTCCTTTATACGCTGAAATATCTACACTTCTGTTATAAGGATAAATAGGCTCATTGGGATTAAAGTATTTTTCAGAAGCGACTTCATGTACTTTTACAAAATCTTCCATTTCATTTGATCCAGTAGAAATTAATACTTCATAAGATTCAAATTCATAAGATTCATGATTTTTCTGATAACTGGATGCTGCATTCCACTGTAAAAATACAGGTTCACTTGAACTGTTTATACGACATTGTGGTAAAACCAACCATCTATCTGCAGGAGTGGATACGCTTTGGAAATATGAATAAGAAAACGCAGCATAAATTCCCCATACCTTAGGATAAAGTGTTCCTCCGCCTACACCTACTACCCATGGAAATCCTTGAAATATATTTTCATAGGATTGTATAAAAGGAGTTTGCCCATCCATGTCATAAAATTTATAATCAGAGTTTGCCCATATAGCTGTGTCTAATAATGCTGGATCTTCAAAGTCATAAATTATGCTTTTGTTTGTATCTAATACCCAGAAGGTTAAAGTAGAAGTTGCATTATTTTCTGGTAACTCATCACCTGCTGCGTTGGTATTAACAACTAATGTATTGATAGATTGCTTGTCTATATTTATTTTTTCACTAAAAGTGTATTGTACTGTTTCTTTAGGCTTAATTAAAGGAATAGTTTCACTTACGGGTGTTCCTCCATTTAATGTGTAAGATATAGGTACGTTTTCAGCATCTGTTCTTCCATTATTTATTACTCTAATTACAACAGGTATATCTGTATTCATTATTTGAGAATTAATTGTATCCACATGGTTTAAAGGAGAAACAAAATCTCTGGGCATTACATCTACTCCGCTAATCACCGCTTCGATAGTAATAAAATCAATAGCCCAAGCCGAATTACAAGTAGCTGCTTCAAACACCCATGCTACTTTTACTTTTTTTCCTTTATAGCTATCGGGGATGGCTACATCTATCGTACTACTATCCATACATCTATCGCTGTAAGTTGATTTTGTATCATTGTCTGTCCAAATGGTTTCCCAATTTACACCTCCGTCGCTTGATATGCGTAACGTATGAGAACCATCGGAATCATGGAAAGAATAAAAAGTAACTATATTGGTTCTTGATGTATTTAATAGCTCAATTTCACTTGTTATAAGCCATTCGTCAAAAGCACGTTCGGGGAGTGCTAACGAATCGTAACCTATTAAAAAGCTACCGTCAATAGGAAGTACTGCTTTGGGTCTTACAAAAAAGCTTTCTTTTATTCTCCATATTGGTTTTCCTCCCGAAACTTTTGTTTCAGCTTTCCAACCAACGGGAATATCTTGTCCTTTTCCTGATGGTAGGGGGTTGTTTTCAAAACTTTCTGTTAGCACTATTTGTGCATTTAGTTGCAAAAATGCAATCAAAAAAATAAATGTTAAAAATTTCTTCATATCGCTGATGTGTTTTATTGTTTTTAAAATTAAATATTTACTTCTACAAAAGTACAAAAAAAATTAGAATAATAGATTTATTTCAAAAAAAATTATATACTCAAATTATAATCTCTAAGTGCTTGATTTAATGATGTCTTTTTATCAGTTGATGATTTTCGTTTCCCTATAATCAAAGCACAAGAGACAGAAAAATTTCCAGCTGGAAATTTTTTCTCGTATGTTCCGGGAATAACTACCGACCGAGGCGGAATAATTCCTTTGTATTCAATCATTTTATTTTCACTTACATCTATTATTTTTGTCGATTGAGTTAACACTACATTAGCTCCTAATACGGCTTCTTCTTCTATTTTTACTCCTTCCACTACTATACATCTTGAGCCTATAAAACAATTGTCTTCTATAATAATAGGCGCTGCTTGAACCGGTTCCAATACTCCTCCTATACCCACACCTCCACTAATATGAACGTGAGAACCTACTTGAGCACAAGAACCTACAGTAGCCCACGTATCTATCATTGAATTTTCGCCTACATAAGCTCCAATATTCACATAAGATGGCATTAAAACTACGCCTTTTTCTAAAAAAGAACCGTAACGAGCCACCGCAGGAGGTACTACTCGTATGCCTTGTTTTTGAAATTCTTTTTTTAATCCTATTTTATCGTTATATTCAAAAGGTCCGTTTTCAATTGTTTCAACTTCTTGAATTACAAAGTATAAAATTATAGCTTTTTTAATCCATTCGTTAACTTTCCAATTTGTTTCTTCTTTTTCGGCTACTCTAATTCTTCCCTTATCCAAATCTTCTATCGTTTGTTTAATAGCTTCAAAAGTATTTTTATCTTTTAGTTTTTCTCTGTTTTCCCAAGCTAATTCTATAAGTATTTGTCTATTCTTCATATTGTATTATTGAGTTTAAATATTGATTAAATGGATAAAGTAAACGGTATAAATCTGTTAAGTGACATAAAAAATTTTCATGTAATACTTCTGAGTTAGTTGCAATTTTTTCAAACATATAATGCTTATTTTTAATAAGTTCTATATATTCAAAATCAGCAGGATAACCTTTAGGAGCTCTAATTAATTTATCTTGATTAATCAGATCCCCATACGTTTTTTTTAATTCTTTTTGAAAAATAATAGATGAAATTTCTTCGGGACTGTAATAAATATCTTCTCTTATTTTTGATAGTATTTCTCTTTCAGGACGCCACAACCCTCCTCCTATCAGGGATTGATTATTTTGAAAACGCAAGTAATAACCTGCATATTCGCTCGATCTTCCTCCTTTTGCTATATAAACTCCTATATAATTTTTATACGGAGTTTTATTAGGAGAAAAACGAATATCCCTGTAAATTCTAAAAAGAGACGTCTTTGCCGTTTCTCTTGAAACAGAAGTATCAAATTCTGCAATTTTTTCAATTAATGCATTTACAAATTGGCTAACAATAGCTAAGGATTCTTCGTAAAATGCACGATTAGCAGCAAACCATTCTCTATTATTATTTTGTTCTAATTGTGATAAAAAATCAAATACAACGGGTTGTATTTTCATCGTATAGTTTTAATTAAAATGGAAGGTCGTCTTCTTCTGCCATAAAAGGAGGTACATCCGAAGTTATTTCTTCTGGTTCACTTTGTTTTTCAGCTCCATCTGATTTTGATCCTAACATTGTAAAACTATCAGCAACTATTTCAGTTATATACTTTTTTACTCCGTTATCGTCCCACGAGCGTGTTCTAATTTTTCCTTCTATGTATACCTGTCTACCTTTTGTAAGATATTTTTCAGCTATATCGGCTAAATTTCTCCAACATGTAATGTTGTGCCACTCTGTTATATCCTTACGTTCTCCACTTTTATCTCTGTAGGATTCGGTGGTTGCTACAGAAAATCTTGCCATTTTAACTCCACTATCAAGTGTTCTAACTTCTGGGTCTTTACCCAAATGCCCTACTAAAATAACTTTATTAATTCCTGCCATGATGATATTGTTTTTAAAGTTTACAAATTATTTTTACACACAAAAATATATAAAAATATAATATAAATCTTAGGTTGTGTATTAATATTATTTTAATGTTTGTTTTTTCTTGAAAATAGAAGTAAAAAAATATTATTTTTGTAAATAATTATCTATGCTTAAATACGATTAATTTTAATGAATATACCAACTTTACAAAGAGGAGATTATATCAGCATTGTTGCTCCTGCACGCAAAATTTCACCTAAAGAATTAGAAAACAGTATTTTACTCTTTCAATCCTACGGATTAAATGTAGTATTAGGAAAAAATATTTACAAAGAATATCATCAGTTTTCAGGAACAGACCATGAAAGAATAAGCGATTTTCAAGAGGCTTTAGATAATCCTAAAATCAAAGCAATTTTCTGTGCAAGAGGAGGTTATGGAAATTTACGAATTATAGATTCCCTCGATTTTTCTATGTTTCATCAATCGCCTAAATGGATTTGTGGTTATAGCGATACTACGGTTTTACATTCTCATTTACATACATTGGGTTATCCAAGCATCCATTGCACAATGCCTATAAATATTTCATCAAAAATATTTGATAGTGAATCTATTAAATCTATGCTACAGGTTTTATTTGAAGGCAAAATTAGCTATCGTATTCCAGCTCATGCGTTGAATAAAAAAGGAAGTGCTGAGGGAGTTTTGTGTGGAGGAAATTTATCCCTACTTTATGCTTTAAATAATTCTATATCAGATATTAATACAGAAAATAAAATTTTATTTTTAGAAGATTTAGACGAATATTTATACCATGTAGACAGAATGATGCTCAATTTAAAACGAAGTCATAAATTGTCTAATCTTGCAGCTCTTATCGTTGGAGGAATGACTGAAATGAATGACAATATTATTCCTTATGGAAAACAAGCAGAGGAAATTATTTTAGAACATGTTGAATCTTATGATTACCCTGTTTGTTTTGGTTTTCCTGCCGGTCATATTACCGATAATCGGGCGTTGATATTAGGTAAAAAGGCTAAATTAATAATTGAAAACAATAGTGTCCAATTAATTAACGAGTAATATGCTGTTAAAAAATATTTCACGCAAAACGAATATCCAATATTTTTTTATATTTGTCCTTTCCACTTTAGGACTGTTTAAATTATTATTTGAAAATAAAAGCAATCCCTCTTCCAATCAATTTTTCCCTTGCTTTGAACAGCCATATTTTACAATTCTTGAAAACCATTTTTTATACGTAAAAATCTTTACCTTTTTATTATTTATCGGAAATGCTATTTTATTAAATTACATATTACGAAAACATAAGTTGATAGAAATAAATAAATATTACCCTGCTTTTTTTTATCTGTTATTTTTTCTAAGTTTTTTAAAAACAACTTTAGCTATTCCTCTTTTTATCAATACTTTAATCATATTATTTTTACTTCCTATTTTTCTAAATATAAGTAAGAAAAACTATAAATTACAACATGGTTTTATTTTTGGTTTTTTTTGTAGTCTAATTTCATTGATATATCCTTCTTTTTTATTTTTTATTTTACTATTATATATCATTTTAATTATCAATGGTTTTCACGATTGGAGAAGTTTTTTAATACCGCTATTAGGTGTATTGGTTTTTAATATTTATTTTTTCAGTATTCTTTATTTTATCGAGTATTCCGACTATAATTTTTTCTTTGATTTTTATTCTAATCTAATGTCTTTTAAATTTTTACAAATTAATTATACCAATATATTTCAGCTCTTTATATACGGTTGTTTTTTTATTTTTTACCTTTCTTTTTTATACCTTATTGTTTCAAAAGTTTCGAAGATGAATATTTTTGTTCGTAAAAAATACTATTTCTTACTGCTGAGTTCTGCATTTGGATTGTTTTTTATCTTTTTTTCTACAAGTTCTTATTGTATAGGTATTATGTTTTTTATAACTATATTAGCCGTTATGGGAGGCATTTGTGAAACCTTTATCAAGAAACGATTGTTGTATAACGTTTTAATTTTTATATTGCTGTTATCCATTATTTTTAATTATCTTTCATCCTATTTTGTATGCTTAAATCTTACTATCGTTTAAATCAATTAGAGGCAGGTTGTGATGAAGCTGGAAGGGGTTGTTTGGCAGGACCTGTTTTTGCGGCTGCAGTTATATTGCCTGCCAATTATTCCAATGAAATGATAATGGATTCTAAAAAAATTTCGGAAAAACAACGAACAAAAGTAAAAGAAATTATTGAAAAAGACGCTATTGCATTTTCTGTCGCAAAAATAGATGTAGAAGAAATAGATACAATTAATATATTGCAAGCCTCTGTAAAAGCTATGAATTTAGCTGTTAATAAGCTAAAAATTAAACCCGATTTTTTATTAATTGACGGAAATTATTTCCATACTTCATCGAAAATTCCATTTGTTTGCATCAAAAAAGGAGATGCCACTTATTTATCTATTGCGGCTGCTTCTGTTTTAGCAAAAGTATATAGAGACGATTATATGCTTGCTTTACAAAAAAAATATCCCATTTATCAATGGCATAAAAACAAAGGATACCCTACCAAACAACACCGTGAATCTATTATATATCACGGCGTTACAAAACATCACAGAAAAAGTTTTCATTTGCATTCCAAGCAATTAAACCTATATTTAGAATAATATTTTATAAATTTATAGCAATGAGCTTAAAATTGTGCTAATTTTGCAGCGTAAAAATTATTACTTATCAATGAATGATGTAGCTTATTACGATTGTCGTATTTTGAACAAAAAACCATTTAATTTCTTTATTTGTTAATATTTATCTTTCTATGGAGATTTTAATTATAATTGTGTTGATTTTATTTAACGGACTTTTATCCATGTCCGAATTTGCATTGGTTTCTTCTCGAAAATTAAAAATAGAAGCAAGCTCTAAAAAAGAAACTCCAAGAACTAAAAAAGTTCTTTCGTTGATAGATAATCCTGATAAATATCTATCTTCTATTCAGATAGGAATAACTTTTATTGGGATTTTAACTGGGGTTTATAGTGGTGATACAATTGCTCAAACCATAAAAAATTGGTTTACTCATTTTCCACATATTGAACCGTATGCTGGAATTATAGCTAATGTTGTTGTAGTTATTGTAATTACTTATTTTACAATCGTTATAGGTGAATTAATTCCAAAAAAATTAGGACTTATTTTTCCTGAAAAAATTCTAATTCGTATTTCAAATTTTATGACTTTTTTTGTGAAGATTTTTTCTCCTTTTACCTGGATTCTTACAAAAACTGTAAATATAGTTTTTAAAATTTTCCATATTGACGTAACTAAAATCAATAAAATTACCGAAGCCGAAATTTTAGCTGCTATTGAACAAGGCACTTCCGAAGGCGAAATTCGAGAAGTAGAACAAGATATTGTCGAAAGAGTTTTTGATTTGGGCGACCGCGATGTTGAATCCTTAATGACTTATCGTAATGAGTTGGTATACATTGATATAAATGATAATATAGAAAAAATACACCAAATTATTTATAACGATATGCACAGTTATTATCCTGTAATTGATGGAAATTTAGATAAATTAGTAGGAGCTGTTTATTTACGCGACTTGTTTCATTGTTCTTCGCAAGAAAATTTTAATTTACAAGACTATATACATAAACCTCAATTTTCGCCCGAAACAACTAACGCATACAATATTTTAAATCTATTTAAAGAAACTAAAACATATTATTCGTTTATCATTGACGAGTTTGGCTCGTTACAAGGCATGGTAACAGCCTTTGATATTATGGAAGCTTTGGTGGGAAAAATTAGTCAAACGCATGAAAACGAAGAAACTATAATTCAAAAGGATGAAAATAATTGGATTGTAGACGGACAATATTCCTTTTATGATTTTCTTTCTCATTTCGAGATGGAAGATCTTTTTCCCGAAAATGATTACAATACATTGAGTGGTTTAATTTTAGAATTAATTGAACATATTCCTCAAATTGGCGAAAAAATTTATTGGGAAAATTTCGAGTTTGAAATACAACAAATGGACAATGCTCGTATTGATAAAGTATTGGTTTCCATTATACCTGAAGTCGAAGAAGAAGAGAATAATAAAAATTGATAAATAAAAATTCAATGTATCATTTCATATTATGAAATACATTGGTAACATCTTCGTCTTCTTCGATTTTATCAATTAATTTTTCGATTTCTACACGTTGTTCTTCTGTAACTTCTTTTACATCAGTAGGGATTCGTTCAAATCTAAATTCTTTTATTTCGTAATGTTGATCTTCTAAATATTTTTGAATAGGTCCAAAACTTTGAAATTCAGAAAATATCATGATTTGATCTTCTTCTATAAATACTTCTTCTACTCCAAAATCAATGAGTTCTAACTCTAATTCTTCTATATCAGTTTCGGGTTTTGAAATAATTCGGAAGCTACATTTTCTATCAAACATAAAATCGAGCATGCCTTGTGTTCCCAAAGAACCTCCATGTTTGTTAAAATAAGAACGAATATTAGCAACTGTTCGTTGATTATTGTCTGTTGCCGTTTCTACAACTATGGCTATTCCATGGGGTGCATATCCTTCGTATACAATATCTTTATAATCTGAAGTATCTCTTTCAAATGCTCGTTTGATGGCTCTTTCTATGTTTTCCTTAGGCATGTTTTCCGAGCGTGCATTTTGAATTAATAATCGTAAATGTGGATTACCATTAGGGTCTCCGCCTCCGGCTTTGGCTGCCATGGTTATTTCTCTACCCAATCGTGTAAACACACGAGACATATTACTCCACCTTTTCAGTTTTCTGGTTTTTCTATATTCAAATGCTCTACCCATTTTCAAATGATGATTTAAAATTAACCTGTTGCAAAGTTACACATTTTATGATAACTCTAACATTTTTAAAAGTGGTTTCTTTGCTTTTTCAATTTTTGCTTTTTCAATTTTAATTTCATTAACTCCTTCGGAAAGACAAGTATATATTTTTTCTAATGTATTTAATTTCATATACTCACAATCGTTACAGTTACATGTTTCAGTATTTCCGAGTATAATAAATTTCTTTTCGGGAGCATTTTTTTTCATCATATGCAATATGCCCGTTTCTGTAGCTACAATAAAGGTAGAATGGTTGGATTGTTTAGTATAGTTTAGTAAAGCCGTTGTAGAGCCTATAAAGTCAGCAAATTCCAATATAATTTGCTTACACTCGGGGTGAGCTATGACTTCTGCTTCTGGATGTGTTTTTTTAAGTTCTACCAATTGTTCTACTTTCAATGTATCGTGTACATGACAAGCTCCGTCCCACAATATCATATTTTTACCCAATTCATTATTCAAGTAGTTACCCAAATTTTTATCGGGGGCAAAAATAATTTTTTCATTTTCTTTAAAACT